>CAZBIN010000108.1:0-9851 GCA_964491995.1 uncultured Orrella sp. | reverse complement strand
ATGGAAAGAAATCAAATCCGGCTTTACGCAATTCGCAGAAGGTGACGTTGGCGTTGCCAAGATCACGCCTTGCTTTGAAAACGGGAAGTCCACTGTTTTCCAGAACTTGAGTAACGGCATTGGTGCAGGCACGACGGAACTGCACATACTTCGACCCCTGGGCGGCATCCAACGCCGTTACGTGCTGCTGTTTCTGAAGACGCCCGCTTTTCTCAAAGAGGGTGAGGCTGTCATGACTGGCTCTACGGGGCAGAAGCGGCTTCCGAGAAGCTATTTCGAGTGCAAGCTGTTTCCGCTCCCACCCCTCCCCGAACAATCCCGCATCGTCGCCCGCGTCACCGCGCTGCGCCAGTTGTGCTCCGACCTGCGCCAGCGCCTGGCCGAGCGCCAATCGGTGCAATCCCGTCTGGCTGAGGCGCTGGTGCATTGATGGATGGATGTGGCTCGGGTGGACGGGCGGGCGTGGTGCTGGTCTATGTGCTGCACCAGCCCAAAAAAGTGCAGAAACCCTGTACCGGTGGCTACATGGTGGCTACATGAGCCAAAACAAAAAAGCGCGCTACCGAGTGGATAGCGCGCTTTGGAATCACTTGGTGGTGGGACACTGACCCGCCACCGACAGTAACATGAATGTACGCAAAACAGCCTGAGCATACTCTTGCTAGCCTACGCGAAAGCTTAGGCTGCGTCGCACATTACCTCTCCAGTACCGCTCCAGTTTTATGTGCAGGTAAGTGGATTAATACCCCATCCATGCAACGCCAGGTATACCAGCGGGCTCTTGCGTGCCCAATGCAACCTCTACAGGCACGTTGAATATTAAAGTAATACCTTCAACCTCATTTATGGAGACAGCCTTTTCCCCAACCAACATTAAAAGTCCACCAGAGGCGTTAAAGTCATTCGAACCTGAGAAATACTTTGTGTTGCCATCTTTAAGCTTAATACGCATCCTAACCTCAACGAAGGATCTACCATGCCCCAGAGGTTTAACTAAAACAGCAGCAGCAACCAAGGTTTTGTCGAGCAAAACACTTGGGGGACTTATTTGATAGGCAAAGTTATCACTAACTAGAACACTGCCGTCCTCCCAAGCTGGAGGGGGCTTAAGCAAACCACAATTTCTGTGATACATCCAATTTGCGCCCTTCCCCCATGGGTTGATCGGCACACAAAGAGGCGACAAACCAGCATCGATAGCGCCTGCCATAGTTTGCCATTGAGAACTGTTAAGGGTTGGGGATATAGGTTCTCTGCTTATTTTTCCGGCAAATTCAAGCCAGCCAGCCCCCAAAAACCACAGAGCAAAAAGAAAAGCGCCAGCCCCTCCTATAAATGGCGAGCGCGAAGCAAAATTACTATTATTTAATACAGAAGAAATCACGCCACACAGAACAAGAACACAACCGAAAAAACCCACAATTATATGTCTGTAAACAGGAATGCCCTGAAGTCTAGCCATATCAAGATTCCATGAATCCGTAAGTGCAAAAACATTAAGAAATACATTAAAAAACAGAAGGGAAACGCCAATAAGGATTAACGCATTAGAAGCGCATCTTCTAAAAGCGACCAAGTAAGCACAAAGCGTTAAAACAGACAAGCCAGCCAACATAAGGTGAAGCTGCTGAAGGTTTAAAGCAGGCCCTGTTAAATACCCACCCAGAAAGCCAAGAAAATATTTAATAATAGCCAGCAGTTTAGATGCGAACGTGATGTCAGTGGCACGAATAGGCATAGTTCCAGCTGCAGAACTTATAAACAACTGCAAGAACTGCCCCACGCACAAAATAACTGAAAACAAAACAATTAAACGAAATCTAAATCGACTAACAAAAGCCACCAAAATCATAGCTGGTAGAGCAGCAAGAACTGCAGGCTTAGAAACCATGAATACTGGAACAAGCCAGGCCCACCAAGGGACCTCCTCTGAATCATCAACCAAAGCTAGCGCGGTAACTATTGCAACAAAAAAAGCTGAGAAATAGGTAAAATTAATAAATGTTCTTGTTTCAAAATCAGCAACTAGCAGTATCGCAATCGAAGTGAACAGGCGTAAAAAATCGCTTTTAACAATTTTGCGAAACTGTGCCAAACAAAAAGCACCAACCAACATTCCTGTAAACAGAATTGATGACCATGTGTAAAAGTACGGGATCGATGCGGCAGGAAAATTTAGTTGATTGCCAATTAAAGCAATTAATCTCTGTGGAGCAGGAATATAGCCAGCATCTGTCGACAGTAGCTTCTGAAGATATGATGAAGCATTTGCATTGGGGTAATAGTTGGTGGCCATTTCCGCCCACATCTCACCACTAGTAACCCAGCTTGGTTGCATAACCAACTGGTAAGCCACATAAAATAAAACAGCAAAAATGAATAAGACAAAGGGACGTCTATCGTCATTTAAACTATTTTCAAACTGCGACATGTGAACTGGGAAAAGTTGTCCACGCAAATTCTTCAGGGCTATAAAGATATTCATTGATTGGCCCAACATCAAGCTTCTAATTTAGCTGCAAGACTCATTCTATATTGCTCTGCATCCCAGTTTAACAGTTCTGCAATCTGGTCATTCGTCAAAGCAGTTAATGAGCTATCAGCTTTCTGCCTAACCATGACATCGAAGTAGCAACGTAATTGCGCTTGCTTTGCTCTCGTGAAGGATTTTTTTACGAATACTCCTTCACCGGCCAAAAAAATAAGCTCAGGGGATAACCCGGAACGTAAGACTTCATCCTCAAATCTGGACCATGATTCGTATGCATGTGCTCTGGGCCCCAAGAAAACGACATGATCTGGGTACAACGCCCAATCACGCTGCAAGCGGCTAAAGAGCATGTGGTCCAGCGCCAGCAGGTGAACACACGGATCATCCACAGCCGTATATTCGTGAGAAAAACTTTTCGGTGGTTTAGATATTACGGCAGAGTCAGATTTTCTGATAACTGGCTCTGTTATTAGTGACTCAGTAATCTTGCAAAGTTTTTTATGAACGTCAATGACATTCTCTCCACCAATCACAACCCCGTGATTCTTTAAAAAAATCACATCAGCTGATGGGCATTTTGTCAACGCGGCTTCTACCGCTAACGCGAGGTCAGAGCCTGGCTTGTGGTAATCAACTACTGAAAAACAAAACGTTTTGTCAAGTGCACTATCAAAATATTTCTCAAAATCTCGCCTCACTAAATGAGCCAGAATTTCAATGGCATGCAAATGTATAACCACACGATGAGGCATTAATGCATGCAACATCGTTTCAATTGAGGGCTTTAACTTAACGTCACTCACCACCTTGGGAGTTGCCGAGAAATTTCGCTTAGCGATCTCAGACTTTATCCCCGCCAAATCTACAGGAATGAAAATCTCTTCTTTTTCGGCATTTGACAACCAAGTGCCCGATGCCTTTATCCATAAAGTGCCATCTTCTTTCCAGGAGACATTTCCTCCTGCCCCTTGGACCAAAAGCGGGTCCGCTCCTATTTCTGCGCAATATTTCCGTACATCTCTACCGATGATGGATTCTGGATTAATCATTTCTGGCAACCTATCTTTTTAATCAAGTTGCGTAACTCATGGAAATCATTAAAAACTGCATCTGCCTCGCACGAGTCCGCCCCTACGACTACGCCATCATGTATTTTTTGCAGCGTTACCGAGTTGATTTTTTCTCGCGCCCCTTTTATGTCGTTTATCGGATTGTCGCCAATCATCCAAATGCAATCGCCTCTCGGCCGCATTTTTTGAAGTGCAATCTGGAAAGGTGCCTCATGTGGTTTATCAAAACCAGCTTCCTCGCTAGTCACGATGTAGTCAAAATAATGATCAAGACCGAAGTAAACTACTTTTCGAAATTGAATTTGTGCCGTCAAATCTGTAACAATTGCAGTTGGAATTCCGAGTAAGCGGATATCATCAAGCAACTCCTTCACGCCATCGAACAATATGGCGTTACTCAAAAAAGTTCTCCAGTATGTTTGTTCAAAATCAAGAGCCAAAAGAACCTGTGACCCCAAACCCATGATTTCAAGCATGCGTTGCAAATAAAGCAACCGACTATGAGATGAAGCCGTATGCTTTAGACGAGATTTGACTTCTGTTCTGGCTTGATTAAAAGCCTTGTCAAAATCATCTTGAGATATGGAAAACGTTTTGGCGACCTTCTCTCGCACGGCTGACTGAGCTGCAGCGTGCGCAGGGTCATACGGATACAGTGTGTTGTCGGTATCGAACAAGAAGGCGTCTGGCAAGCGAGTGAATCGCTCGTGATTATTGATTTTCATTATATAAATCGCTTTGTCAGTGCTTGGCTGATATGTGACAACGTGATCAACTGCATCAGGCCCAACATTCCATCCTGCCACTTAGGCGGAATATCTAAAAACTCAAGAACGCGCGGGCACAATATCTCTGCGGCCATGGCAACGTCAGCCGCTGATACTTCACCTTCTACGGTCATTTTTACGTCAGCGCCATCATTACCAACCTCAATATCAACATGTAGCCCACAAACTCCTACAAGTACCCGGTGGATCGAGAGCTCGTTGAATCCATTTTTGGTTTCGACGACAAGTTTCAGTCGAAGAGGATGCTTGCTATCTAAGTCATCCAGCATCCGTGAGTGAATCGGTTGCAGAGAAAGAATTAAGTCCGCTTGATTGGCCTGAGGGCGGATAAATCGCTCAGAGTCAGGCTCTCTCTTTTCAAAGGAACCGAGTACCCGCTCAACTGTATGGCCACGCTGCTGGACGTCGCGCTTGAGCTTGAAATGTCGTCTTAAATCTTCATCAATGTCCAAGTATATTTTTAAGTTGTAGCACTCTCTAAGGATTGGAAGATACAGTGCATGCAATCCGCTTGCAATGATGAAATCATTGCTTTCAATCTGAAACGGCTTAGACATTCGACCTGTCTGGTGATCGTAATGTCTAGAAAGAACACTCTTGCCATCTGTCAGCGATACAAGATCGTTACAAAACCCCTCTAGATCATTTGCCATCGGATTGAGATGGGTCATTACCTGCCACATAGGCTTTTGTCTGTCCCATAGGTGGTAGTCATCACCAGATAGCTTGACGACAGAATGCTCTCCAAAAAGCCCGGTAATAGCATCCGCAAAGGTATCTTTTCCAGCACCAGAATCCCCCGCGACTCCAAGCACAAAAGGTTTTCGACTAAGTCTGAAAAAATCGTTCCTGCTGATAGCCTCACGCCAGATCCTGATTGCAAGAACCAGACCGATGGCAACCATTCCCGTATGTAGAATCGAAGCCGTGTGACTTCCTAACTGCCCGGGAACGTGAAGCGCAACCCCTAACGCGAACTCGCGCCCACTGGCGAACTGGAGCGGCGTCACAAGCAAGGTACTCAGGACATACGCCGCTGAAAATATGCTCACCAAGAGGATGGCCATACGGCCGCTCATTGCTTGATAGAGCGCCAGAAATGGAAGACACCACACAAACCAACCGGGAGAGGCTGGTGTCATCAATACGATCAACAGGAAGGCCATGCCTGTGGTCGCCTGGAACAAATCAAAGTTCAGGCGCCGAACTCGCCATGCCAAGTAGAGCATGATCAAGTAAATGAGGGGCACAACATAGATCGATACGTTTCCAGCCAAGCCGATGGCCAGCTGGTATATCTTCCCCATTTCCGGATTTCCAAGCAGCATTTGAATTCCAGCCGCCGAAACCAAGAAAGGCCCCCCAAGCAGAAGGATGCTTAAACCGAAGCCTGATAGAAAGTT
Source organism: uncultured Orrella sp. (assembly GCA_964491995.1). Lineage (GTDB taxonomy): Bacteria > Pseudomonadota > Gammaproteobacteria > Burkholderiales > Burkholderiaceae_B > Algicoccus. Next base: position 4,099 of record CAZBIN010000108.1, on the reverse strand, counting down.
TGGTAGCCGTTTTCTTAGTGCTCGATTGTTGAACAGGTAGATCGCAAAAAACGGTAAGGCCACGATCATGCTCAGCTTGGCGGATATCGCCGCTGCAAGAAGGGCGCCTGCTACTTTGAGCCTAATTTGCCGTACAAATACTATTGAAAGGCATAACAGCAGTGCAGGGATCAAATCATTCAAGCCCAAACCATAACTGGCCAAAATAACGATGGGAGACAGCCAGTAGGCAAGCAAAAGCAAACGCTGTCGATCAGGGAGAAGCCGGCGTAGCGTCAGCAACAAACAAAAATCAGCGACTAGGATCGTTAGTTGATGTGCATAGAGCAGCGGCAATCCGACGAGCTTAGCAACAAGCGTCATGGGGAGAAATGCCACCCACATTGCGTAGCCGTAAGGAAACGCAACAGGAGCTCCCTCCCTAGCGATCCACGCTGACCATGGATCTAGAGTCAGCACTGAGGTACTCACATCTAGGAAAGGTGCATACCACTGCGTTACAGCGAGTGGCGTCATGCAGACTATCAGGACCAAGCGAACTGCCAGTCCAGTCATAAACATGGGCTGAAGTAGCATTTTCTTCATTGAGACGTACCCGCTGTTTCCCAGAGATCAGGTCGCTTTGTACAAACGGCGTCAGCCACGATGTTCCGCTCTTTCAAGAGCGAAACCAGTTGCGGAATTTCGACATTGGCATCACGCCCTTGCAACTCCGGAGAAACAAGGCAAAGCTTGAACCCCGCTTCTTTTAGTCTTCTTGCATCTTGCTCACTGAGAGGAAATCGGGTGAAGCAGTCCACCCAAACCCAATCCACCTTGCCGGCCAAGGTAAGCGCTGTTTCAATAGATTCAAACTCTGAAACACGAACAGCGCAGCGATGCTCACCAGCCTTGGACCATTTCACCAAAAACGGGAATGATTGATCGAGAAAGAAATAATCAGTTATTCCTTTGGACTGCATCAGAGCGATCAGACGCGCCTCGAGTCCCTCTTCCTTTACATTGAGTATCAACGTTCCATGTCGATACGCATCGATCCACTCGTCAAAGGATTCGCCAGCCACACAAGGATCATGATGAATGATCAGCCGATCACCCTCACTTCTGATATCGACCTCTATTCCATACTTTGAGTCCGTGGCCAGAAGTTCTGACACAGTGTTGCGTCGGTGGGAGATAAGTTTCATGTTGAGATTTTCTTTTTCAATTGAAGGCTGAAGTCCACCGTCCTACGAATGAACTTTCGCTTTGCGGCCCAGTTGACGTTCCAGTGTGAGACACCATGCGCCCTCTCACCGAATCTGACTGGGAATCGATGCACCTTAAGCCCATAGCTTTGAGCTTGATAGTAAGCGTACAAATCAAGCGAAAAATCGTCAGGAGGAGCAGTCCAAGACTCGAAGAACCTGCGAGAAAACATGGTCGGCTGGGCATTGATGTCCCACATTGGCCGTGCAAGCAAAAACGTTTCAAACACGCTCATGCCAACAGTGAAAACAACATCCATAAAAGGGCGACCATAACGACGGCCCTTTACAAAAATATCATCACCATGCTTTTCGAAAAGCTCTAGGCCGAAAAGCGTGTCTTGGGGATCAGTTTGCATATCCGCATGCGTCCACCCCAGAATCTCGCCCTTAGCCGCTTTGAGGCCAGACATAATTCCAAAGCCATACCCTTGGTTTTTTTCAACACGAATGCTTCGACACCCTGGGAATTTTGGAAGTAGTTTTTCGAGTACTTCTGCAGTGCTATCGGTCGATCCATTATCGACAAGAACAACTTCAACATAGGGCGTGACGGCCAGTGCTTTGCAGCGCTCTAACAGCAGCGGCAGATTGGCTGCTTCGTTGTAACAAGGAATGACTAGAGAAAATCTCATTGATGCTCCGATGTTGGAATCGGTTTGAAGACGAAAAACTTCATTCCCAGAAAGTTAAGGGACGCAGAGACGCCGGTTGCGAGCAGAAACGCTAATTGAAAAGCATCAGCCGTATCAGCAAGCAGTTTTAGTGAGAGTGCGTTGATTAGAACGTTGGCGCCAAGTGTGCTTGCGTACAAAACCATAAAACGCCACGCACTGCCTGATGCGTGTGACTTGTGGCCAAAGGTCCAAAAGCGATTGGCAAAATAAGCGAAGAGAGTTCCGACCAAGAATCCTGTTGCTTTCGCCATGTCGACTTCCATGACTTGAAATTGAATCAGGCCACGGTAAGTCATAAAGTCAACCAAGACGGTCGACGCGCCAACAATCAAAAAGATGACTAATTCGCGCTTGATCATGCAAGAGCACCAGGCAGCGCTGGAATCGTAGCTTGGTATCTTGCCTCAAGGGTGCCAACCTGCTCTCTGGGAATACGGCCATCAAGAGTAAGACGATAAGGGTGGCTTACCCACTTATGGAAGCACGATTGCCAGTACTCAAATGTACGTAGATCGTTCGGTGTGCCCCAGCACAAATAGCTATCCACTTCAAAAAGACGGCACTTCAATCCGAGTGCGATCGCATCATTGATCAGCGAATCAATGTAAAACTCCCCATTGATCCGCCCATTGCGTGCGATGAGTCGATCCAAAGCTCGACGAAAGTCTGCAGCACTGCGAAAGGTGAATGTGCCCAAAACGATCGGATCAGATGCCGGCTTGTCCAATGGCGTTTTGACGGAGATTGAGCGGACCTGACCTTCCACGGCATCGATCCAACCGAACATTTTGGGGTTGCGTATCGCATTTGGATACCCGCGCACCCCCCATACGATGACGTCCACCGATGGGTCCTGAACCAGTTTGCTGAAAAATTCGACGTCGTACAGTGCGCCGTTGTCACAGGCACCGATTGTTATCGGGGAGCAGTTCGTTCCTACCTTGCCTTCCAGAGCATCCAGACCAATCAATGCCGTGCAAGCTTGGCCCTCAGTCACACGATCAATGGTTTTGATGATTGCCTCGGGGTAGAGCGCGCTTAATTGATTTGCCACATCGACATATCCAGGCATGTCTGCTCGCAATACAAAGACCTGATGCTCTGCGGGTGGCAAGTCATGCGTTGCCTGGGCCACCATTGGCAATCCAGACACCGGAATCAGCGGCTTAGTAAGCGCATAGCCTTCGTCAGCGAAGCGCTGCCCCAGGCCAGCCATGGGAACAACCAGCGCCCCCTTGGGAGACGAGGTACCCTCAGACTGCGCAATCAGACTCCGGAATGCTTTTGACCAAGAGTTGTATTCAGCAACGTCTTCTGGTGTTCCCCACTGCATAAAGTGCTGGAGGGGATATACTGCAACGGGTCTTTTCTTTTCAAGCAGTGGTTTGTAGGCGAGGCTGACGTAATACTCACCCCCAACATTCAAATCCTGCTCCATTACCGTGCGGAATGCTTCACCCATGATTTGAGCTGACGCAAAGTAATAAGTACCGCTGGAGGCATATTCCTCCATGCGATTATTGGTGTAGGGCTGCTTTTCCTGAATATCTTGAACCCATCCATCCGTTTCACGCATGTAAGCATAGTTAGTGCTGCCCAACGAGTGAGGATGAAAACCTTTATATGCGGGAATCGCACCTGCGCAGGCTGTTTCTTTAACGAAGCGTTTGAAGTGATGCCAGTCCCAATAACAGGTGAAATCACAATAGTTAACAATCACTGGTTCTGTCGGGTCAAGCAGGTGCTCCACTTGACGCACCGCATTAATGGGGCCAAGTTTATGAGGTGGGATGCCGACTATCCGTCCTGAAGGGCAGTGTTCCTTCAAGATGGCCTCCATGCGATATTCCGGCTCGTTTAAATGCTCCTGATTACAAATGAAGATGAAATCAGATTCGCCCGGAAACATATCGATAACGTGAGCAACGATAGGCTTGCCATCGATTTCGATCAACGGTTTGGGAACTGCGTACCCCGCGCGTCGAAAACGCTCTCCAAAGCCGGACATGGGAATAACAATCTTCACAAAATTGCCTCAGGTAAGTTGTGATGTCAGGCTACATGAGCCAAAAATTTGAGGTAAAAGACAATAGGACATTTTAAACTGTCCGTGGGGGTATCCTGAATCCGTGACCTTTCGATCGGAAATTTGTTGATTTCCCATTGAAATCAACA
>CAZBIN010000107.1:0-9892 GCA_964491995.1 uncultured Orrella sp. | reverse complement strand
CGGGCGAGAGCATAAAGTCCCCCTGTGGATGGTGCGCCGGGTTCGGCACAAGCACCAGATAAGCAAGTATTTCAGGACGCTGGCAGAGCATTGTGGCGGCTTCGAGTGCGTTCCCGAAATCCCAGTCCGTCCAGACGTCAGCGTTGACCACCAGAAAGGGATGATCCCCCAGCTTCGGTAGCGCTTTGGCGATGCCTCCTGCGGTCTCCAGCGCCTCTGTTTCTGGGGAATGTTCTGCACGCAGATTCCAGCGGCTGCCATCGCCCACGAAAGACTCGATCTGGTCTCCGAGCCAGGCATGATTGATCACAACCTCCTCAAAACCCGCGGCAGCAAGCTTGCCAAGATGCCAGTCGATCAGCGATTTGCCACCCACCTTGAGCAGTGGCTTGGGTGTTTGATCAGTCAGAGGACGCATGCGTTCACCTCTTCCTGCGGCCAGCAGCATTGCTCGCATACCCGGGACATCCATGTTCACAGCAACCTTCAAAACGTCAGTCCAGTCTTGCGTTCGATACCTTCGAGACGATCCAGCAATCGTAGCAAGGGTATGAATGGACGATAACGCTGGGCCACCTGGCGAACGTATCCCAGAACACGTGGAATGTGGTTCAGGTAGTGTGATTTGGAATCGCGGTGATTCAGGCGGGCAAAAACTCCGAGGATTCGCAAGTTGCGCTGCAGACTGGTCCATTCGTACTGCACATGAAACTGTGCAAAGTCGTGCGGGACTGGCAAGCCGCGCGACCGTGCCTTTTCCCAGTAGCGAATCGCCCAGTCCAGTTGCTGGGATTCTTCCCACGTGGTTCTGGCATCAAAAACCAGTGAAGCCAGATCGTAACTGATGGCACCGTGTACGGCGTCCTGATAGTCGATGATGCCTGGAGGACCATCGCAGTCCTGCGCGTTGACCATCAGATTGGGACTGTGAAAGTCTCTGTGAACCAGCACGGCCGGTTGGGTTGCGACGTGTTGTGCCAGTAACTCGAAAATCGAGTCTAGCGCTTGGAATTCAGTTTCAGAGAGCTTTGTCTGATGGTGGACTTGCACGTACCAGTCAGTAAAAACGCCGAGCTCTTCGCGTAGGCGGGCTGCGTCAAATAGCGGCAGACCCTCGCTGCTGGCGGTTTGCAGAGTGACCAGGGCGTCAATGGCTGGCAGGTACAGCCTTTGCAGCGTTGATTGGTCAATGCCTTCCTGAATGCGGTCGTAATAGGTTTTTCGACCCAGATCGGTCAGCAATAAAAAGCCCTGCTCAAGCTCGCTAGCCAGAATCTCTGGTACGTTCACACCCGCACGCATCAACCTTTGGGTAACATCCACAAAAGGTCGGCAATCCTCGAATGGAGGCGGGGCGTCCATGACAATCAGAGTGCCGCTTTGCCCCTGAAGGCGATCGTAACGACGAAAACTTGCGTCACTGGATGCTGCAGTGAGGGTCTTGAGATCCAGTCCAAGTGCCGGTGGCAGTGACTCAAGCCATTGCAGCATGCACTTTTGACGGGAAATGAGGGGGGTCGAGACTGTCATTGAAGTGGGTTACTCGTGCAAAATCCAAGGTATCTATAATAGTGCCACTCCAGCCCCTTGCGGCTGTCGTGGTCCCAAATGTCAGCCCGCTCGTCAATTGCGTCTTACTAACAGGATTTCCTTTCACTTGTGCTTCGTTTGAGATTGCTCCCTCCTTTTGGAATGGTCTTGCTTGCTGCTGCCAATGCAGTGGGCATGAACGCATTTGCGCAAGGGAGACTGACGCAAAGTCAGTTGGACCAAGCCCGTTTTGATGCGGTACAAGCTTCAATTGTCTCGGGGCTCAGACCTTCTGCGGGTTTGCGCCCGGTCGAGATCGATCCGGACAATCTGCCGGTTTACCTCGAAGCCATGAGGATGACCAGTGATGGTCAGAACACTGTCACACTTCAAGGATCTGCCTCAGCACGCAGGGCTGATGCCGTTGTCCGGGGCAATAGGCTGCATTACGATCAGGGTTCCAATGTTGTGACGGGCCAGGGCAATGCACGCGTCATACAGGACGGCAATCTCGTTGTCGGTCCGACGTTGCGCTTCAATATGCAGGATAACAGCGGTCAGGTCGAGCATCCGAACTTCTGGCTCTCCAATGGAGGAGCCGGTGTTGGATCCAAGGCTGATATCAAGAGCCGTAACGAAATGACCGTCACGGACATGACTTACAGCGGTTGCCCATGTCCAGACCCGGCCTGGCGTATCGAAGCGAGCACGGTGGATCTTTACTATGACGAGAATGAGGGTGTTGCCAGAAACGGTGTGCTGTACTTCAAGGACGTACCGCTTCTGGCATCGCCTTATCTGACATTTCCTATTCGTCCAGAGCGTAAGTCGGGTTTTCTTGTGCCGACATTTGGCATTACCAGTCAGACTGGTGTCGACATGTCGCTGCCCTACTATTTCAATCTGGCGCCGAACTATGACGCCACGATGATTTTGCGTCCCATGAGCAAGCGTGGCTTGCAGCTTGGCGGTGAGTTTCGCTATCTTCAGCCCGACTATGTGGGCAAGATCATGGGAACTTATCTGAGCAATGACCTTGAACTCAAGCGTGACCGCTGGTTCTATTCATGGCAGCACCGACAAACTTTCGGGGGTGGCTTTTACGCCAACTGGGATTTGAACGGCGTGTCTGATAATGACTATTTCAGAGACTTCACGACGCTGGGTACCAACCAGGCGAGTACCAGTTATTTGCCACGGACAGGGACGTTTGGATGGAACAGTACTTACTGGCAGACCAATGTTCAGGTGGCGACTTACCAGACGATTGCCGATGTGGCGCCGCAGTACAACAAGCTGCCGCAGTTCACTTTGATCGGTTCACGCTATGAGTGGAACGGGTTTGATGTCCGTTCAGAAAACACCGCGATCTGGTTTGAGCAACCCACCCTCAGTGGCCGGCGTATCGGTCCGAATGGGCAAAGGTTCACTTCTTACACGACGGCGGCTTACCCGATCGTGCGTCCTGGCTGGTACATCACCCCGAAGTTTGGTCTGCATCTGACCCAATACGAGACCGAGTGGTATCAGTTCTCGATGGGAGGGCAGCAGCAGCCAAGCGCGAGCCGTGCACTACCGATTTTCTCGGTGGATTCAGGCATGACATTCGAACGACAGGCTTCTTTTTTCGGGAAATCTTCCATCCAGACGCTTGAGCCCCGTTTGTACTATCTGCGAGTTCCCTACAGGGATCAGTCTACGTTGCCGGTGTATGACACGACACTTTCCGACTTCAGCTTTTCTCAGGCGTTTCAGGAAAACATCTATACGGGTGGATGGGACCGTATTAATAATGCGAATCAGATCACCGCAGCCTTGACCACTCGATGGCTCGATGAAGAGACGGGTTTTGAGCGCATGAGTCTGTCGGCTGGCCAGCGATACTATTTCACCGACCAAAAGGTGACCCTGCCGGGTGAGGCGCCACGTAACGATGTCCGGTCCGACTTTCTTTTTAATGTCACTGCTGCCTTGACAGACACAGTGTCCGCATCGATGAATCTGCAGTACAACCCTTATGATAAGGAATGGGATCGCGCCCAGATCACGGCGCGCTGGATGCCCAAGCGGGCTTCAAGTCTGTCGGCCTCGTATCGGTATCAGCGTCAGCCGACCGGTTTGTACCAGCCGCAGGGGCAAGACCAGATCAGTGTGTCGTTTCAGTGGCCGTTGACAGGAAAGCTTTATACGGTGGGTCGTGTTGATTACTCTTTGCTAAATGATCCGATCCGAAATGTCACGCCCCGGGTGACGCAGGCGATTGCCGGGTTAGAGTACAGGGGAGATTGTTGCTGGGCTGCACGGTTAATTTATCAGCGCTACGCGATTGATCCGACATCGGTCAATAACGCGATTTTTTTCCAGCTAGAGCTCTCCGGGCTGGGCAGTCTGGGACAGGATCCCATCGGACTGTTGAGTCGCAGCATCGCCGGTTACCAGAATATCGCTCCGAACATTCCACCAGTCGGAAAATTTGAAAGGTACGAATAATGTCAGTACAAGTGGTTCTCAAGAGGTTGTTGCCATCACTGCTTTGCGTGCTTTTTCTGACGCAAGTCAATGCGCAGGGTCTGCGCTCACCAGCGCCGGCACCGCAACGTGCAACCACGCCGGTTGATGGTATTGCAGCCGTCGTCAACAAGGGTGTCATCACGGTCAAGGAAGTTGAAAATCAGGCAGATCGCCTGACAGCGGAGTTGCGGGCCCAGCGAATTCCTTTGCCAGTCAGAGAGAAGCTTGAGCGTCAGGCGCTTGAAATGCTGATCACTGAACGTGTGATTGATCAGGAAGCCGAAAAGATGGGTGTCCGCGTGACGGACAAAGACATTGACGAGGCAATTGAGACCATTGCGCGGCGCAACAACGCGACAGTGGCGCAGGTGCGCGCCCAGCTCAACTCCATCGGTGTCAGCTGGGAGCAATATCGTCGGCAGATGGCGCGGGATCTGAAGTTTGATCGCGTGCGAACGGTTCTGGCCGAGCAGACCATCCGGGTCTCGGATTCGGAAGTCGATGCTTATCTGAAGGAGCAGACGGCAAGAAAAGCCAGTGGTCTGGAGCCACCGCCACCGCCCCCCCCGCCACCGCCCCCAAAGCCTAGACCCCAGCCAGTGGCACCACTGGTGATGCAGCTATCCCAGATATTTTTGAGTGTTCCCGAGTCTGCCAGTCCAGCGCGGGTGGCTGAGACGCGTAAGCGCATCGACGACATCCGTGCAAGGCTTCGCAAAGGCGAATCGTTTGAAGAACTGGCGATCCAGATGTCCGAGGGTCCCGAGGCCGTTCGAGGTGGGGATCTGGGTGTTCGCCCAGCGGACGGCTGGCCGGATCTGTTTCTCCGAAATGCCCGCAATCTTCAACCCGGGCAGATCAGTGGCGTGATTCAGAGTCCGGCGGGTTTTCATATTCTGAAAATGGTGCGCCGTGCCGGTGGTCAGCCACCGGCTCCGCCGCCACCACCACCGCCACCACCGCAGGCTACGCGCGCAGAGATGCCTTCGGGTCCCTTGATGGTCGAGCAGACCAAGGCCAGGCACATTCTGATCAGAACCACGGCGGTTGTGAATGATGACACCGCCAAGAAGCGCCTTGATGTCGCGCGGGCACGCATTGTTCAGGGTGGCGAGCCTTTTGAGACGGTGGCCCGGGCAGTGTCTGAGGACGCGTCTGCGCCGCAGGGGGGTGAGCTCGGCTGGATCAATCCCGGCGAAACCGTGCCTGCGTTTGAAGACGCCATGAAAAAGCTCAGTCCTGGCGAGATCAGCGAACCGATCAAGAGCCAGTTTGGCTGGCACATCATTCTGGTTGAGGAGCGACGTACCCAGGACATGGCAGATGAAGCCAAAAGGGGCATTGCCCGGCAGACTTTATTCGAGCGACGCGCGGCAGCCCAGTTTGATGCGTGGCTCCAGCAAATGCGCACGCAAGCCTATGTCGATAACCGGCTGTTCAAGCAATAACCCGTGAGTCGACATCAGGCACGTGCACGTTTTGGGCAAAACTTCCTGAAAGATCAGGCAGTAATTGATGAGATCGTGCGCGCAATCGATCCCAGGGTCGGTGACAAGGTCATTGAAATTGGCCCTGGTCTTCGTGCACTGACCAATCCTTTGCTGGCCCGACTCGATCACCTCACGGTAGTGGAAATTGATCGCGATCTGGCAGCGCGCTTGCGCCAGTCGGTCTCGAGTGACAAGCTCACGGTGATCGAGCAGGATGCGCTTGGCGTCGATTATGCCGCGATGGGAGACGGTCTGCGACTGGTAGGAAATCTGCCATATAACATTTCCACCCCACTGTTGTTTGCGTTTCTGGAGGCGGCAGATCACGTGAAGGATCAGCACTTCATGCTTCAGCGTGAAGTGATCGATCGCATGGTGGCCAGGGTTGGAAGCCCGGCCTACGGACGTTTGTCCGTCATGCTGCAATACCGCTACCGTATGGAAAAGCTGTTTGACGTTGCGCCCGAAGCCTTTGATCCTGCGCCTAAAGTGGTATCGGCGATTGTGCGGATGATTCCCTTGCCGCCGGGGCGCTTGCGGGCGCTCGATGACAAAGTTTTTGCCGAGGTGGTGCAGAGAGCGTTTGCGCAGCGCAGAAAAATGCTTCGCCGGGCGCTGGGTGACTGGGCTCAGTCGATAGACTGGCGTGCCGTCGGCGTCGAGCCAACTGACAGGGCAGAGCAGGTCAGTGTCGAGGGATTTGTCAGGATGGCCGATTTTTTGGTAGAACGGTTGCGCCCATCGACAGAACCCGCATGATGTCCCTGGTGCGTTGCTCAAGCAAAAGGTCTGCCTTGGCGCACGCATCTGCAAGTGACATAGGTCCGGAAACCAGACTGAACGCAGCGCTAAGACCCTGCTTGTACAAGTCGGTGTAACCAGGCCCCAGTGAACCCGCGAGCGCAATCACAGGGATCCCCTGTTCGTGTGCGGTGCGGATGACTTGCATCGGTGCCTTGCCATGCAGGGTTTGGCCGTCCAGCCGGCCCTCACCTGTTATCACCAGATCCGCGACCTTGATATGGTCTTGCAGTCTGATCAGATCGGCAACCATGTCGGCGCCAGGACGCACTTTGGCACCCAGCCAGGCGATAGCAGCAAAGCCGATGCCACCACCAGCGCCGGCCCCTGGTGTGCGGGACGCGTCCGTCCCGATCTTCCGACGGGTTTGAATGGCGAAGTGATGTAACGCGGCATCCAGTTGCCGGACTTGATCCGGATCTGCACCTTTTTGTGGGCCGAACACAGCAGAGGCACCCTGTTCGCCACACAGCGGGTTGTTCACGTCGGTTGCGACCGTCCAGTCGATGGACGCCAATCGAGGATCCAGACCACGGGTATCGATCTCGGCAAGATCTGCCAGGTTGGCAGGCCCCGGTGGCAGTGTCTGGCCTTGAGCATCAAGCAGGCGTAGTCCGAGACTTGTCAGCATGCCAGTGCCAGCGTCGTTGGTGGCGGATCCGCCAGCGGTCAGAACAATGCTGCGGGCACCTGCATCGAGTGCCGCCAAGATGAGCTGTCCGACGCCGGTGGTATCGGCGTGCAGAATGTCACGATCGACAGCCGCAATTTGTTCCAGTCCTGCTGCACTGGCCATCTCGATGAGGGCGGTCGCCGGCGCAATCCATCCCCAGCTTGCCGTGCAAGGCCGGCCCAGGGCGTCAACTACGTCAGCACGACGTACCTCTCCACCGCTGCTTTGCAACACGGCGTCCAGTGTTCCCTCTCCGCCGTCGGCCATTGGCAAACATTGAATCCGGGCATTGGGCAGGACAGACCGCACACCGCGAGCGATGGCATCTGCAACCTCTCGGGCACCAAGACTTTCCTTGAAGGAGTCAGGTGCGATGACGATCTTCATGAGGGAAGTCCGTTTGCAAAAAACAGGTAGCAGACCAAGATCGCCGTGGTGATGCCAGCAAAATCTGCGACCAGCGCGCAACCCACCGCATGGCGGGCTCTTGAAATTCCTACCGCCCCAAAATACACCGCAAGAACGTAGAAAGTGGTCTCGGTACTGCCCTGCACGGTGGCCGCAAGCAGTCCTGCAAAGCTGTCTACGCCGTGGTGCTGCATGGTTTCGATCATCAGACCGCGGGCGGCGCTGCCAGAGAATGGCTTGACCAGAGCGGTCGGCATCGCATCAACAAAACGAGTGTCCGTACCGATCCATTCAAACAGCGTGCGGATCAGGTCCAGTCCGAAATCGAGCGCGCCCGATGCGCGCAGAAAACCAATGGCGCAGAGCATGGCAACCAGATAGGGCAACAGATCTCGCGCGATACCAAAGCCATCCTTGGCTCCCTCGACAAAGGCCTCGTAGACCGGTACCTTGCGCATGGCGCCCACCAACAGAAATACCATGATGACACTGAGCAGGGCCAGATTCCCCGTAAGTGTGGACACGTGTGTGAGCATGCTGGCACTCACACTGTAAGCGACAGCCAGAATTGCGCTGATGAGCAACCCGGTGCCGCCGATCCACAGCAGTACCACCGGATCCCTGACGGGTAAGCGCTGCATCCAGGCGACGGCCAGAAACCCTGCCAGTGTGGATGCACTGGTCGCGAGCAGAATTGGCAGAAATACCAGTGAAGGGTCCGCTGCACCTTGCTGCAGTCGATACATGAAGATGGTGACTGGGAGCAGTGTCAGTGACGAGGTGTTCAATACGAGAAACAGAATCTGCGCATTGGTCGCCGTGTCAGGCGTCGGGTTGAGCGTTTGCAACTCACGCATGGCGCGCAAACCAACCGGCGTGGCGGCATTATCAAGGCCGAGCCCGTTGGCTGCAAAGTTCATTGTGATCAGTCCGAGTGCCGGATGGCCTCTTGGAACCTCAGGCATGAGACGTGCGAACAAGGGGGATAGCCATGTCGACAAGGTATCGACCAATCCCGCTTTCTCGGCGATCTTGAGAAGCCCAAGCCAGAGCGTCAAGGTTCCAAACAACACCACCATGATCTCGACAGAGACCTTGGCCATGCTGAACAGGCTCGTGACCATTCGAGAAAAGACATCGGCATCTCCAAGCCAGAGCCATTGCAACAGCGCTGCAATGGCGCCCACAAGGAAAAATCCAAGCCACAGAACGTTCAGCATGAAGGCTTGAGCAATCAGTTTGCTTTGCGTTCGATGAACTCGATCTTGTAGCCGTCAGGATCTTCGACAAATGCGATGACCGTAGTGCCATGCTTCATGGGGCCCGCTTCACGAGTGACTTTTCCGCCTTTGTTACGCACCCGGTCACAGGCCTGGGCCGCATCATCGACTTGCAATGCGATGTGCCCGTAGCCGGTGCCGATGTCGTATTCGGTGGTGTCCCAGTTGTGAGTGAGCTCAAGCACAGCACCGTCGGCTTCATCCTCATACCCGACAAAAGCCAGTGTGAACTTTCCGGTCGGATAGTCCTTTTTCCTGAGCAATCGCATGCCGAGCACGTTGGTGTAGAAGTCGATCGAGCGGTCGAGGTTGCCGACCCGCAGCATGGTGTGAAGTATGCGCATATGAGTTTTCCTGAGTTAACGAAACAAACTGCTTAATCATACAGTCGCCACAATCTGATCGGGCATCTGCGAGCAGCAGGGCCACTTTCTAAAGCAGCGGAAGTTCGCCTGGAATATGAGCCTTGAGCAGACGGTGTCCCTGCAGGTAGTCCGGATAGATCTCGCGCAAAGTTCTCCAGAAAGCATCACTGTGGTTCAGCTCACGAAGATGGGCCAGCTCATGGGCGACCACGTAATCGATGACAGCCGGCTCAAAATGAATCAAGCGCCAGTTCAGTCCGATCCGGCCGTGACTGTTGCATGATCCCCAGCGAGACTTTGCAGACGACAGTCGCCAGTCGGTGGGTCTGAGACCACACTGGGTCTCAAAAGCCTTCAGACGACGCTCGAACCAGCGTCTGGCCTGATGCTGCAGCCACCCCTGGGCCATTTCCCGCACGCGTGGTTGCTGCGCTTGCAGAGGCAGAGGCAACCATAGCTTTTGACCGGATGCTGGCTGATCAGGATCGCCGTCAAACCAGACAACACCCCGACGGGGCTCGTCAGCATGTTGTCCACCACAAAGTTCAATGCGGCGGCCAAGGTAAGGAATGAGACCGCCAAATTGCCAGTTTTGGTCATCCGATGCCATTTTCTGGCGTCGGGTGCCCACATCCTCGAGCTTGCGCACAATCCAGCTGAACTTGTCCCGGATCGCTGCTTCAATTTGCTGCATGCCGACCCATGAGGGCGCCGTGACTCTGAGGCCGGTCTCGCCAATGACCAGCCCGATCGTGCGGCGACGGGAACGCGTGAGCTGATAACGCAGCAGCACACCTTCATGGCGGATCTCTCTCATGGCCAGACCGATCTCGT
>CAZBIN010000106.1:0-9899 GCA_964491995.1 uncultured Orrella sp. | reverse complement strand
CTTGACTCTGGGTTTAAGGTGAGTGACTGCGCTTGCGACCAAACGACCCACCGAACTGCTGAGGCAATAGCGCAGGATATGTCGAAGTGGGTACATATCACAGTAGGACCAGACACGATGGGCGTTTGTGAGGATTGCCCAGGGGGTCAGTCGAAACACATACGGGATTCGTCTTTTCTCCGGGTACTGTGGATGAAGCGGCAAGGGGGTCATCAAGGTTTGCCCCCCATCAAAATATCGTCGAATAGCCACAGCATGGTCATCACCCAGGTATCGGTCGTAGTCCACCCAGACAGTCGCCCGCATATCGGCTTCGATGATGTAATGCTTGCCCGTCTTCGCTTCGCGCATGCAGGCTATGTTGACAAACCCATGCGCCGAAAGCGCGCGGCCAAGATCACGAAGAAGTTGAAACACATCCTCAGGGATGGTGGATAGCTGCGAGTAGGTTCTGACCGATGAAGGCCCATAGGCATTGCTCACTACCGCATCAACGACGGAGTGAGACGCGCAGACCAGCTCGCCGTACTGGTAGAAGCTTGACAGGTCTAGCAGATCGCCTTCAATGTGTTGCTGCACCAGCAATGGAAATACCAGCGGCTTATGTTTCAAGAAATCAACGAACGCCGGGACATCTGACGCAGCAGGGTCAATCAGAAACACGCCCGCCCCACCGCCAGACTGATCGACCTTGAGCATGACAGGCTCGGAGAGATTAGCAACCAGTGTGTCGAGCCCTGTTTCATCGTAAATCACCGAAAACGCTGGTGTCGAGATCCCTGCGTCCTTGAGCACATGAGACAGCCCGACCTTGCTCCCGACATGCCGAAAGCCCTCCACATCAAAGATCGGCAGCAGACGCAGCTTGTGGACATCCGGCATATCGGCCTCCACGATCTCGCGCAAGGCCGTGTCATCAGCGATGACCACCAGATCGTAAGGGTCCAGATCCAGCGTCAGGGCGGCAGGCACCAGCAACTCGGGTGCAGGCACTTTACGCAGACGTCTGGCATGCTGACTTGTGAATCGAAGTGAGGACGTCAACACATCCACCGCAAAACCAGCGCGCCCTAGCAACCCCGGAATGGCCAGCATCAGACCCTCTCCATGGCCGATCAGCAGCGCCTGATACCGTTGATTCATGTGGGATCCGCCTCGTTGGCCATATTTGCCCGCCTGAGCACGTCAGTGGGTTGCGCACTCAGCGCCTCATTGAGCACCCGAACTTGACCATCTGCCACCCAGTAGACTCGGTCAAACCGGCTCACAAGTGACTGACGATGTGTCACGATAATGACGGTCATATGCCGATCGAGCGTCAGTATAGTGTCCATAATCCCGGATTCTGTGTTCACATCAAGTGCGCTTGTTGGCTCGTCCAGAATCAGCACAGGTTTGTGGGCATAGAGCACTCGTGCAATGCCTATCCGCTGACGCTGACCTCCAGACAGCCGGATACCATTCTCGCCGCACATTGTCTGAAAACCAGACGGCAACGATGCAACCCAGCCATCCAGGCCTGCAGCCTGCGCAGCAAAGTGCACTTGCGCCATGTCCAGCTCCTGCGGGTGGACACCGATTGCTATGTTTTGAGCGATGGTCTGATCAGATAGAAACACCTGTTGAGGAACATAGCCGATGCATCGCTGCCAGGCCTGAATGTTCTTGCGTTCCAAGTGTCGACCATCCACTTGCAAGCTGCCAGCATCGGGCCAGTGCAACCCGGCCAGCAAGTCCACCAGAGTTGTCTTGCCTGCGCCGCTCGGACCCATGATGCCCACTTTCTGACCCTTGAGTATGTCGATGGACTGCCCCTTAAACAGCTTGCAGGCTGCACCAGGATGCTGGAAATCAAACTCCCGTAGCGACACACCCTGAGTCAATGGCATGACACCAGTCACTGACAACGCCGGGCACTCAAGCCTCAATGCACCCATGACATCGGCCAAGGGGCTACGCCCGTTCTCCAGACTAGCCCAAGCGGTGTAAATCTGATTGATGATGGGCAGCAACCTCTGTGCCGCCAGCGCAAAAATGCCAAGTATCACAAGCACATCTTCTCTCGGAGCCGAGCCTTGCAGCAGAAAGTAAATGAGCGATGCCATCAACAGGAATACAACGGTCTCGACCAAATGGCGCTTGCTGGTGGTCATCGCCGTACTCTGCGCCTGAGCCTGTCGATAACGGTAGGCATGTTCCCTGAAACGAGCCACAAAGAAAGGCTGCAAGCCTGTGAGCAACATCTCCCGGACATGCCCGATACTTTCCTGAACGACTGCAATGGCGTGTGTCTGTTGATCGGCACTCTCCCGTCCAAGTCTTCTGAGAGCGCGTCTCGAGATGGCACCAATGACCAGATACGTCACGAGGAGCACTACCAATACGATCAATGAAACCGACAGGTTCACAAAGCACAGGAAGGTCAGGACACAGACTGCAATCACCATCGAAGTCATCAAATGAATCAGTGCGATCATGACTTGATTGACCACCGCCGTGACTTTGTGAGTCACGAGAGAAATGGTCCTGGTGCTGCTCGTGGCAACGTGATAGGCATACGGTTGATGCAATATGCGGTCAAGTGCCTGCATCGATATGTCTGCCCCTGCATTCTGGGCGAACTGCGCGGTCTCGCGGATCAACGCCATCCGTATCAGGCCTGCAAGAATGACAATCGCCGAGAAAACCAGCAATACTGGCGCAGGGCGGGCAAACCCGTCAATCCAGGTCGGATCGACCAGGCTTGTGTACCGGGAGAGCCAGGTCACCAGACGATCTGGATCCGTCAGGCTCAGGATGATGGGAAAAACCGATCCAATCGTGAGCACTTCAAACAGCCCAGTCAGCAAAGACAGCACCAACAACCTCCAGGCACACCGGCGCGAAGTCTGCGGCAACAGCACGAAGACCTGCAGAACCTCATCGCGTAGCGTGGAAGGTCTCATGACTCTCTGACTCTTGTATGACAACGTGTGACCTGAAGTTTGATGGTGGCAAATTTGTTCTCAATCAATTTATGCATTCGTGTCGCCTTGCAAGGCTGGACAGGAGTCTGCCATCGGTGTGCCCCTCAAAAAGGGATTGCGCTCATCCGTGGCGGAAATTTTCACAAAGAGACACATCCGGAGACACCGTGCAACACATACCAGAATCCGAAAAAACCGGCTATCTCTCACCTGACAGCAACGCCTGCCCTGCCGGTACATCAACGCCCGCGACAGCCCGGCAACACCCCAGTTGTACTTCACTGAAAAAACGGACTGCATTCAAACTGTTCAATGACCGCCTGGGCGCGGATACTCTCATCCAGGCTCAACCCACACTCAAATCGCGATGTCTCAATGTCAAATCGCCACTGACTCGATGGCTTTGGCGAATCCCCAAGGCCACCGTGCACCCCATCAGCTGCGAGGTAATAAATATTTACCCTGACATCCGAACGGGCGAGCGCCCCAAAATGTAACCTCGTATGAAGCCGGACCTGAGCGCAGAGATCACTGAGCCGATGAGCGCCAGACTCGATTTGAGACAAACACGGGGTCAAAGCCATGAAACACGCTGCGGGGAGCTCAAAGATCACGCCTGACGGGAATCGCTTGAACAGGGCTTCGAGAACCATCATGGCGATAGCGTTGCGCAAACGTTCATCGTGAACCGATGTCAGCAACTGAACAACCGGCTCCAAAGACATCTGGTGATAGCCTCGACTCCAGCACAATCGGCCGACCAGGCTATGCGGACGACTTCGCTCAATATCTGCATGCTCGCTCACCAGCATGAACGAGCGGGCGCCCGAAACCATTTCCCCCCCGCTCGCCTCACCGAACCGGTTGCGCGAGCGTGACAGGTGTCGCAGCAGAGAGTCAAGTTTGCGCTGCAGACGCAGGACAGACTCCAGACTCGAGAGATTCGTTCCGACAATCTGACTCCACTTCAAAACCCCGGACAGCGCCTTGAAGAAGCGGGCCTGGCCACGCAAAGCCAAGGATGGCGGTGCGGCACAAAGCAGTTGAAAATCCTGATCGGGATGGACACTCGCCAGACACAACCCGTCTTTGCAGTTCAGATACGCGTACCCGATCGGTTGGAACCGGTGTTCAGGATCCAGTGCCTGGTACTTCTCGACACGTTGCTGGCGCATTGTTTCAGTGAGCATTCCCAGATGGTAGATGGGAATGGGCGAAGCGAGTGCGCGCTCGCTCGCACCCCTCACAACCGATGTCCAGGTCCCGTGAAACGCCTTGGGGTCGACCTGGTGATGCGCGGACCAGCGAAACAATCTCTGACGACGTTTTCCGTTCCAGATGCCGTCACAGCGGTATGTCGACAGCGAGTCCCACATTTCTCTGAGTGGCTGGGAAACAATCGTACGGCCAAGCCATTGGGCGGCCCTCAGGTAAGGTTGTATTCGACAACGGAAGTCAAGCTCCAGGCGCTCGTCCACATCCAGTGCCAATAGCCAATCAGGTCGATATTGACTGGCCACCCTCATCAGTTCGCGTCGATTGGCGGGCTCATCCCACTCATGCGGGATCCGTACAGGTCGGTACACAACGCTCAAGACTTTGGGCTGCGCCTCAAAATACTCACCCGAACCGTCATCTGATCCATCATCCAGTCCGATGATCCCGTCAACGTGTGGCAAGACATTCGAAAAGAACTCCGGTAATCGGGCACGTTCATTATGAAACTGAACCAGCAAGATAATGGAGGTCGCTCGCCCCGCGCGCAGCTTCGAGAGTGCCACGAGAGACTGCAGGAACAGCGGCGCAAGAGCTCGCTTCCAGCGATCATTCAATTGACTCATAGACTCAGGCAACCGGAGCGTCACCGCCGGCACGTGCGCCGGCCTGTCTGCGAAAACGCCGACGGGTCTGACGACCCCCCGTCACAGCCACCAGTGTCATCAACACCGCCAAAGGCGCGACACGGATCGCCTGAAAAAGACTGTCTGAACACAGAAAGGTGTTGATAACGGGGTTCGCAATTAACCCGACCAGACGAACCGGAAGAGGCCTGCGACGAACCCTCACAGACGGATACACGTCTGCGAATTGCTCCCTGAGCATGGCACCGTTAACCGCATATTGATGCAAACGACGACAGTTATCGAAAAAGCCAGTACGGTTCTTGATGCGAAACAAAACTTCGCTGTAGACATAGATACGTATGCCGCACCGATCCAGTCGCATCGCGTATTCACTATCCTCGCACGTCGCATAGTCTTCCAGAAACAGACCATGCTTATCGAATATCTCGCGCCGCGTCATAGCGGCACCACCCCATGAATAAGGGTGCGGCGCAGCATAAAGCAACCGTTGTGAAATCCGTTGCTGACGCTTCATCCCGCCCATGAGAACCGAGAGCATGGCCATCTCGGGGGCGGCTCGACCCAGCGAGTCAAAGAAGGGTCGAACACCCTGCACTTCGGGATGTTTAAACTGCGCCGACATCTTGGCAAGATACTCTGGAGCGAGAACATAATCATCAGCCAGAAAGCTGATCAGTGCCCCTCTGGCGTGCTTGAGACCCGTATTGCGAGCAGCACCGATACCACTGTTAGACTGTCTGACGTAAAGAAAACAGGCAAACTGGTCTCTGAATGCCTCCACAACCGCCGGCGTGTCATCAGACGACCCATCGTCAACAATGATGACCTCGTAGCGCTGTGCATCGAAGGTCTGCGCCAGAATACTTGGCAGCAGGCGTGCGAGGTGCGAAGCCTTGTTGTAGGTTGGAATGATGATGGAGATGTCGGGCAACAACACCGACTGACTTGGTCGCCCCTCTGGCATCCCTGGATGATCGCTCAATTGTTTCAACCTCACTGCAAGATTCAGACGAGCGTGCATCATATCTGCATGCTTCATGTCACTACCATGTCACTGACAAGTCGCGGTCGCGCCGTCAGGCAACACTTCTTCCGGTCCGTCAGAACAAGCCGGCTGTGAGCCTGCTCGCGGCCCTGTTTCACCCAGTCAGGTCAGCCCGCACGATCACTGATCGTCCTGCAAAGGCAGGCGTCCGACGCGGTGTCAAGGACTTGCAATCTGGAAGTGGCTGGTCACTCTGAGATGGAAAAGCATGTTGCTGCGACCATCAAACTCACGCAGTATATCGATCTGCAGGACTCTGCGTCATGGCGGCTTGAATGAGTAACAACCAAACCATCAAAAGTTTCAAGGAGCATCATCAGCAAGTGTGGCTGACTGCAGAGGGTAATCTGAAATAGATACTAGCGGCATACGCGGTTGGTTGAGAGTACTATCCAAGATGTATTTTTGATCAGCCAGGCTCACTGAGTCTGGCGACCGGAGATCGGACCAGGGATGACGAACTCTTGAAGTGCTCAAGCATTAGAGGGTCTGCTCACAAACCCGGATCGACGCTTTACAGATCACATCAACGCAAGGAAAGGCAACCGCCATCAGGAGAACTCCCGCGATGCCAGATCACAAAATGCTTGAGTTGCGGCTTCTGGAGGCCGCGTTCAAGCAGAGCATGAGCTCTATTGTCATCACTGATGCAAAGTTTGAAGACGACGGTCCTCATGTTCTTTTTTGTAATGACGCCTTCTGTCAGATGACGGGCTATGCGCAAGCTGAGCTGGTCGGCAAGAATCTCAGGATACTGCAGGGACCCAGAACCGACAGAGCCTTGATAGACAAGCTGCGACAGTGCCTGCACTCCGGCGAATTTTTTCATGGGCGAACCATCAACTACCGCAAGGACTCGAGTCCTTATGTGGTCGAATGGAACATCTCCGCCGTTTACGACGATAACGGAGAGATCTGCAACTATGTGTCGGTTCAGTCCAACCTCACCGCCCAGGTCACAGCGCAACAGCAGCGAGATATCCTTGCACAGGCACTGCACGTGACCCATGACTGTGTGCTGGTCATCGATGAGACCGGAAACCTTGTGTTTTTCAACAATTCCTTTGAGCGTCTGACAGGGCTTAGAGAATCCGATGTTCTGGGAAGGCCACCAGACATCTTCATGGCCGCACAGGAATGCCTTCCCTCTGCTGGCGGCCCAGATCTCTCGGCTGGCCATTCGTTCACCGAAACCCTGAAAAACTGTTACGCCACCCGTCGCCATGATGGATCGCTAGCCTACTTGATCATTGACATTTCAAAGATCAGATCATCAGATGGTCTGTCAGAGTCCACTGTATTCATAGGCAAAGATGTCACCGAGCAGATTCTGGAACGTGACAGGCTACAGCTGCTGGCGCAGACCGACAACCTCACCGCGCTGTTAAACAGGCATGCTGGAGAGGTTGTGCTCAAGCAGGCAATTGCCAGGGCGAACGCGGTCAAAGTGCCGTTCTCGTTGATCATCTGTGACATCGATCATTTCAAATCAGTCAATGATGAGTTAGGCCACCTCGCGGGAGATCAGGTTTTAGTCGAGGTGGCTTCACAGCTCAGGAAAGCAGTCCGTCAAGGTGATTCCTGCATTCGCTGGGGTGGCGAGGAGTTCCTGATCCTGCTTCCAGGCTGCCCCCTGGACGCTGCGGCCAGACTTGCAGAGCGCATTCGCAGTCAAATGGCGGGAATCAACATTGATTCGACAGGTCCCGTCACCATGTCGTTTGGTGTTGGTGAATGGGAAGCTCGGGAAAGCGAACAGGATTTGATTGGCCGGATCGATCAGGCACTTTATGCTGCCAAGCACGCGGGCAGAAACCAGGTCATGATCGCTGAAGCCACAGGCAACACACCATATCGGTTTTGACTTGTCTGCCTTGTCAGGTTTGCCCTATGGCAAACTGACAAATTATCATCCACGCCCCGTACCGCTGACGTTCCCAGCGAAACTTCGAGGAGTATTCAGATGCAAGTCAATTTCCTGCTTTTCCCCGGACTGACTCAACTCGACCTGACAGGCCCGTATGAAGTGCTCGCTCGGACCCCTGGTTTTGAGATCGATCTGATTTCAACATCGATGGAGCCTGTGCGCTCGGATCGTGGTCTGGCGATCCTGCCGACCCGAACGATGGCGGATGCAAAGCCATGCGATCTGCTGGTTGTGCCCGGTGGACCCGGCACTGATGATGCAATCATCGACTCGCGCTGGGTCGAGTTCACCGCAAGTCAGGGTATGCAGGCGAAATACATTTTCGGGATCTGCACTGGCTCGCTGTTGCTTGGTGCAGCAGGTCTGCTCAAAGGAAAGCGCGCAACCTCACACTGGCAGGCCAGAGAGTTCCTGCCCCTGCTAGGTGCTATACAGGATGAGTCCCGAATGTGCATTGACGGCAATATCTTCACCTCGGGCGGTGTGACTTCAGGTATTGATATGGCGATCAAGGCGGTTGCCCTGATGCTCGACGAGGACACCGCGCGCCAGATCCAGTTGCAAATCGAGTACGACCCCGAACCGCCCTTCATGGGCGGAACACCACGGACCTCACCTGAACACATCGTTGAGCGCTGCATGGAGCAGACCAAAGCCCGCAAAGCCATCCGGGCTGCTGCCGTCAAGCAGGCCGCCGCCGCACTACAGAATTAAGAGCCACTTATGCGGACCAATGGTTCAGATCCTGAAAGATGGATCCGAACCAAGATCGCTGCAATCCACGCGAGATAGAGTAAGAAGCTATCCTCTGGTCGAAACCTCATTGTCATCCAGACAATGAGGTGCTCACCGGGGTCGTTGAAACTTGCTCACCCCACCCCGAGCTTGTTATGGCGACGTATCGTCCACAGCCAGACAAGCCCGGCACCGATGATCAACAAGGGGACGGCAGAGCCAACGTTTAGCCAGAACCAACCCTGGGTCGTCACCAGCGCTCCTGAGCTGAAAGAGGAAAGTGCCATCACGAAAAAGACGCTGAAATTGATAGCAGCCTGTGCCTTGTCTTTTTCCTCCGGACGGTAGGCCTCCATGGCCAGAGTCGTTGACGCCACGAACAGGAAATTCCAGCCAACACCGAGCAAAAAGAGCGCGATCAGGAACTGTGCATAACCCATTCCCGACAGAGCAATCCCCACGCACAAAAGATTCAGTAGAAAACCGGCCCACATGACCTCAAGCGTCCCAAAGCGCTTGATCAGCGCCCCCGTAAAAAAGCCCGGTGCAAACATGCCGATCACGTGCCACTGCAATACTGTCGCCGTCTGAGAAAAAGCAAAACCACTGACATCCATGGCAAGCGGAGTCCCTGCCATAAGCAGATTCATCACACCATAGCCAAGCGATGCCGCAATCAGCGCCACCAGAAATATCGGCTGGCGGACAATGACCGAGAGCGGCCGTCCCGTAGATGCTGGCGCATTCTTTCGCGAGTCATCCGGAAAGTGGATCTGACTCATCACCACCAGTCCTATGACTCCGACAACAGCGAGCGACAGGTAGGGTCCGAGAAACGGCACACTCAGACCCTCTTTAGTCCATGCCGCCAGATTGGGACCCACCACCGCCCCAATGAGTCCACCTGCAAGAAGCCAGGAAACCGCTTTCTCTCGGAAAGTCGCGTGGGTCAGTTCCGGGGCCGCAAACCGGTAAAGTTGTCCATTAGCACTGTAGTAACCCGCAATAAAGGTCCCGAGCAGCAGCATCCAGAAACTCTGGATCCAGGCGGCATAGGCACAGATGAGCGAAGACAGAATCGCTACCAGCAAACCCAGCTGAAATGACCTCTTGCGCCCAAACCGTCTCTGGGTTCGTGCGACAATCGATGTCGCCAGCGCACCGCCCACCACATAACCCATGACAGGCAATGTTGCCATCCATGGCACCGGCGTCAGCTTGAATCCCACCAGACCGTTAATGGCGATAAAGGTCACGTTATTGATCAGAAAGAGCCCTTGGCACAAAATCAGAAGCACAAGGTTCTTGTTAAAAAACGACTGTTTGGGTGTCATGAGAATAAAAAAAGCAATGAATGCAGC
>CAZBIN010000105.1:3774-9984 GCA_964491995.1 uncultured Orrella sp. | reverse complement strand
CCGCAAACCATCAATTCCAGTCCGTCAAACCCCTGCAAAGCTTTCTCCATATCCTCGACTCGCCATTGACCGGACGCACCCGCACGCAGCACGTTCATCTTTAAAGTCTGATACGCCTGCTCAAACAATGAAAAGCTCTCCAGACTGTCCGAGTCGTTTGACGGGGCCTGATAACAACCCATCAGCTCATTGATCCGATCAATATACGCCAGATAATTTTTACTGACCGACGCAGACTGCAAGACATCGAGAGGCAGTTGCAGCGTCTCGAACACCAGTTCAAGGACATTTTCGAGATAACGCCGCACCCGCAACAAATCCGCAATCCTGTCGCCCGTAGCCTCATCCATCACGCCACGACTCATTTCATCGACAAAGTTCTCGCTGGATTTCAGTAGACTGAACAGGTCACGACGACGCTGGGCAATATCAACTGCTCTACCAACCGTACATGAAAGATAGTCCCACGCCATGGAGAGCATACGCGACATCTCCATTCCAAGCGCGCCGGCCGCCAGGGCAGGAACTGGCAGAGTCGTACGATCAAGATACTCAGGCCTGGCGGCTGCCTTGTCTTCAGCTGGCTCATACCAGCGCTCAAGCCTCTTGCTCATCAAGCCCACCCAAGGCAAAAGCACCGCCACGCCAAGAATATTGAATGTCGTATTGAACAGAGCGAGCGAAGTTGCAGGGGCCTCATCAAGCTCGAACCAGTCACCGAGCCGGTCAATGAACCACAACAGCAACGGCAGCAGCATGAAACCGATGATGGCCGCAATCACATGAAAAATGACATGCGCGGTGGCAACCCGTTTGGCATTCGGCGTGCCACCAATCACCGCCAGAATGGCCGTGACCTTGGTGCCAAGGTTGGCTCCAATCAACACGGCTGCAGCCCCGCCCACATCAATCAGCCCCGCCTGAGCAGCAGAGATTGCGATCACCGTCGCGGCACTGGAAGACTGAATGAGCACAGTCATTGCCACCCCGATCAAGAGTTGCATCGCGGCGATGGACCAGCCTGATCCTTGCGGAATGACCCAGTCCTGTGCGACACCCGCAAAACCAGACTGCAGCATCATGATGCCGTAAAAAAGCAACCCGATACCTGCCAGTGACTCTCCAAAATAGCCGATGCGATGATTCTTGCGCACAATCTGTGCTGCCACACCGAGTGCAATGAACGGTAGAGCGGCCGATGCAATATTGAACTTGAGTCCGGCAATCGCCACTATCCATCCGGTCGTCGTCGTGCCGATGCTGGCACCAAAAAGAACCCAGATCGCAGATATCAGGGGAAGCAAACCTGCATTGACGAACCCGATGGTAGCCACCGTCACCGCACTTGATGACTGGACCAGAACTGTAACTAACACCCCGGTCGCGAGACCGCGTGCCGGCGAGTTAGTCGCGTTGGCAAGAATGCGCTCAAGCGACGGTCCAGCAGCCAGTTTCAGTCCATTGGACAACATGGACATGCCCAGCATGAACAAACCAAGACCACCCAGCAACTCAGTCCACTTGAATTCCATCAAACCCCACCGTCACAGACATTTCACTGTATTGTCACAGTTTTTTGACTGACTGGCATTCTGTTCCAATCAAAGGGCCCATCATGGGGTCCATTGAATATCTGTTGCGTTGCGCGAGCACGGGCCACCGGGTCGTCGCTCACAAGATCTGAACCACCCCATGACTAAAGTCAGGGGCTTGCGCTCACAGTTGGTCAGGCCGACCCATCGGCGCTATCAAAGGCATACTCTCAGCGGACATGGCTTCAGAGAAACAACTCAAATGATCATCCGACTCTCAAAAACTTCCCTGGTTGCTGCCATCGCGCTGTTGACGTCTCTGGTCACCGTGGGAAACCTTACCGACTACGCGAACAACTTTCAGTTTGTTCGACATGTTCTGTTGATGGACACGATTTTCCCGGACGCATCAATTCGTGATCGTGCTATTGAGACTCCGTGGGTGCACCACGCCGCCTACGGCCTAATCATCGCTTGTGAAGCGCTGACTGCGCTGCTGTGCTGGGTGGGCGCATGGCAGCTGTTCAAAGCAAGAAACGTACGCGCCAAAGCCTTCAATCACGCGAAAGGCGTGGCCATTGCAGGCTTGACACTCGGGTTTCTAGTCTGGCAGGTCGGATTCATGTCGATCGGGGGCGAGTGGTTCGGGATGTGGATGTCCGATCAATGGAATGGCGTGCCCTCCGCGTTCCGCTTTCTAGTCACCATCATTCTGGTTCTGCTCTACCTCGTATTGCCGGATGGAGAGATTGAGCAGGATTGAGGCCCGAGACAAGCAGGGCATGCAGACCCTGGGTGGTCCTAAGACACCCGCTCCATCTGGAAGGAAGCCCGGACCCAGCGTTTTAATTCAGCATGGCCCCGGCAGCACAACCCCTGCGCACACCGCTATCAGAGATCATCCATAGGGGTTGTGCAGCAGAAAGGACCTATCCGCGTTTCAATCGATCGCGAATCGTTGCACCGTGCTGATCGAGCGTCGGGGCAGGAAAAGATGCCGGACAAGGCGTGCGCTCAAAGTGAAATGGTTTCTGAAACGCGCGATATGAACCGATTTTGGGGCTCTCAAAGGAATTGATCAAGTCCTGCGCCTGGACCTGAGGGTGGTCAAACATGTCTTCAACCGCTCTGACCGCAGAACATGGCACCTCATCGCCAAAGAGTGCTTCCCATTCAAGCGCAGTCCTGGCAGAGAGAGCCTGTCTGAGTACAGGCACGATCTCATCCTTGTGCTCTGCACGTTTCTTAACGGTATTGAAGCGCTCATCCCGAGCGAGATATCCAATCCCGGTTTTGTCGCATAGAGACGCCCAGAAATGCGGTGTATTGGCTGAGATATAGATATAACCTTCCCGCGCCGGATGTATGCCTGTCACCCCCCCCGAACGCATGTCCCGGCTGACATTTCTGGGTTCGTTGTCTGCCCAGACAAGGCGAGTCGACTGCATGGTCAGCGCAGCCGTCAGCAATGAAACGCCCACAGACTGCCCTTGCCCGCTTTTCTCACGTTCGTAGAGCGCCGAGCTCACGGCAGCACTGAGCATGGCCGCCGCATAGAAGTCCACCACAGATCCGTATAGAATCTCGGGCGGACCACCTGTCTTGGCCTGCATGGCACACATACCTGTCATGGATTGCAGTACCTGATCGTAGCCCGCCTTGTCCTTGAGAGGCCCGGTGTCACCAAAGCCACTCAAAGAACAGTAAATCAGTCGTGGATTGATCTCGCGCAACGTCGGGTAATCGATTCCAAGACGCCCAGGAACACTGGGACGGAAGTTGTGCACCAGCACATCAGCATCCCGCACGAGATCGAGCAAGACCGCTTTGTCCTGCTCGATCTTCAGATCCAGAACCAGGCCGAACTTTCCTCTGTTAACCCCCAGAAACGCCCTGCTCTCATTGTCCAGAGTCGAGGGATAATTGCGCAGATTATCCCCGGCAGGCGCTTCAACCTTGATCACCTCGGCCCCTTGGTCGGCGAGCAAGGCACACCCGTAAGGACCCGCAATGTAGGCACTCAGATCCAGCACCTTGACGCCATCAAGGGGACCACCACGCTGACTTGAAACGAAACCCATGAGATCAATTGACCGTGATGTTCTGACGTTTGGCCAGGTCTGTCCAGCGAACAATGTCGCCCTTGACGATCTCAGAAAACGCCTTGGACGACATCGATGCAGCTTGTGCACCCTCATTCAGGAAAACTTTCTGCATTTCAGGATCGTTGATGACTTTATTGATCTCGGCATTAAGCAGGTTGACCACAGCGTCTGGCGTGCCTGCTGGCGCAAACACACCCCACCACAATTCAAACTCATAGCCGGGCACCACGGATGCCATGGGCACCAAGCCAGGTGCAGTTGGACTTTCCTGCAAACTTGTCACCCCTACCGCCCTGATGCGTTCGCCACGCAGATGTGGCAAAAGTGATGGGCCACTGGAGATCAGAATTTCTGTCTGGCCACCGATCAGATCGGTGGTGGCCTGTGCCATCCCTTTGTACGGAACATGCACCGCGTTCATACCTGCAAGCATGTTGAGCAGTTCGGTGGCAAACTGGTTGCTGCTGCCGATGCCTGAGGATGCGTAATTGAACTTGCCTGGATTAGCCTTGATCAGTTCAACAAATTCCTTGGGTGTCTTGGCCGGAAAATCGTTATTGACTGCGACAATGAACGGACCCTTTGCGATCATGGCCACTGCCGTCAGATCCTTGGCCGGGCTGAAATCAGGACGGGGACGCACCGCCTCATTTGTCGTCATGCTGGATGACACCACCAGCAAGGTATAACCGTCGGGAGCAGCCTTGGCCACTTGAATGGAACCTGTGACCCCGCTGGCACCAGGCCGGTTGTCAACAATAACCGGAACATTCAGTTCTTTACCCAGTCCGGTGGCGACCAGACGGGCAAACCGGTCGTTCGAACCACCCGGTGAGTATGGGACCACGATCGTGATCGCTTTTTCAGGAAACTTTGCCTGAGCAGAAGCGGTTGAGACACCCGTCAGAGCAAGGGCTGCTGACAGAAATGTAATTGACAGAATATTTTTCATTTTTATGCGAGTCCCAATTGTTTTGCGAGTGCCAGAATGTTTTTTGCGCGATTGACAAAGGGTGCGTCAATCATCTTGCCTTCCACCATAAATGCTCCAACCGAATCCTCCTGCGCCTTTGCTTCGGCCTGAACAACTTTTCTTGAAAATTCGATTTCTTCATCTGTCGGCCGGAACACATCATTGACCGTATCGACTTGAGACGGATGAATACAGCTCTTGCCATGAAACCCCAGACTCTTGGCAAGCAGCGCCTCCTGCCTGAAGCCATCACGGTCGGCCACGTTGGTAAAGGCACCGTCATAGACGTTCAGTCCATGCTCATGCGCTGCCATGGCGATCTGGAACATCGCACTCTGCACAGCAACAACCTGACGCCGATCAATCGCGTAAGGCTCAAAAAGGTCACCGAGTCCGAGTTGCAAACCCATCACCCGTTCATCTGCGCCGGCGAGTTCATGCGCGATGCGCAAAGCTTTGGGTGACTCGATATTGATCAGAAGCCGCACCGCAGACTGTTGATCAACATTCAATCCTTTTTGGCGTTCGAGTTCTGCAATTTTTAGCGCCGCATAGCGAACATCGTCCGCCCGCTCTGGTTTGGGCAGATTAATGATGTCAACACCCGGAGAGACAACCGCATCGAGATCGCTCAAAAAATGCACGCTCTCGATCGGGTTGACGCGCACAATCATGGTCTTTGTGCTCGTCAAAACATCCGGAGCGTTCAGAAACTGCGCCAGATTCTCCCGCGCCTCAGCCTTTTTCTCTTCACGTACGGCATCTTCCAGGTCGAATGACAAGCCATCAGCAGGACCCGACAAGGCCTTGAAAAAAAGCTCTGGCCTGGAGGCCGGTACAAACAGTTTGCTTCTCATGGAACATCGCCCAGCGAATTTGATGCCGTATTCTGGAGTATTGATAACCCTAAATAAACTATCTATTTGTTTAATAAATTGATAGATTTACTATCAAAATAGCGAAAACTTCAGTCAAACCCCCAATACACAGGCAAAGATCTCACGAGCCGCCATGGATACCGCATTTCTCAAAAGTTTTCTGCTCACCGTTGAGACCGGCTCAATGTCAGAGGCGGCAAGGCGGCTTGATGTGACCCCTGCAGCAGTCGCACAACAGGTCCGCGCGCTCGAAAGGCATCTGGGAACCCGCCTGCTTCAGCGTGCTGGCAGAACCGTCAAACCAACCCAGACAGGTCATTTACTGTGTGCTCACGCCAAGCCTTTAATCCAGGGCATCGACAATCTACGCTACGCCATCAACACCGACCCTATGACTGGCGAACTGCGCCTTGGATCCATCAACACCGCTTTGCTGAGCTTTCTGCCGCAAACACTCAAGACGTTCAGCAGCCGCTATCCCGATATCCCGATAACGATACGTTCAGGTCATTCGCACGAGCTCATACGGCTGCTTGAGAGCGACGAAATCGATGCAGCGATCTGCATCCATCCCAATTTCAGCTTTTCGAAGTCGCTACGCTGGGACACCTTCAGACATGAACCTCTGGTGGTGCTTGCTCCGCTCGCCTCGACCAGCAATTCTCCACGTGAACTGCTTGAACAGTATCCCCTGATCCGGTATGACCGCAATCTGGGCGGTG
>CAZBIN010000105.1:0-3764 GCA_964491995.1 uncultured Orrella sp. | reverse complement strand
TCAAGACCAGAAAATCAAGCCGATTGAATGTGTCGAGCTCAGCTCAATCCAGGCGATCGCGCTCATGGTCGAGTCCGGACTCGGTGTCTCGATTGTGCCCGACATCAACTCAAAGCTTGTCAATGGTCTTTCGATCAGAAAGATTGAGCTACAGAGCGATACGGTTCAGCGCTCGATCGGTATCCTGTCGCGCCAGCACGCCTTTAAAGCCCCTCTCATTGATCATCTCACAGCGTGCTATAGAGGTCTGGACCCCGACCTCAGATAAAAGCGCAGTGCAAATTCAATGGATCACTTGAGGGCGACATTATTGAGCTTGTTGAGCTGTTCCGGCCAGTTTTCGGACTGAGCTGACTGCAGAAGTATTCTGCCCCACGATACCCAGGCATCCCAGCCGATACGTTTATCCCAGGAGTTCCCCCAACTCGAAACGAGATGCAAGCCGCGAGTCGCTGCTTGCCGAGCCTTGTCATAGGATTTTTCCGTGAGATAGAGCTGTGCCAGCAGAAAATGCGGCTCGCCCACCCAGGGGTTCAAACGTACGCAATGTTCCAGTGTCGCAATGGTGGCTTGCGCAGAAATCAGCGGCTGATTTTGTTGAGCCACGGACCAGTACAAAGCACAGGCAGCCGCCTCCTCGTCACTCGACAGGACGTGCTGACAGTCTTCAAAAACCGTTGGCGTGGGTAGCAGACCCGCAAGTGCAGGATGTTGCAGACACCGACCCAGCAAAGACATCTGGCTGATGCGGTAAGTCGTGGGTCGCATCGGACCTGGCCACAGACCTGCAGCCCAATGCACCTGACCGCTACGGGCCTCGAAATCAGGATAACCAGAGTAGATATCATCTTGCCAGCTGTACCACTGCTCGCAGATATCCGCCATGGTGACCACTGCAAATACCGCCACATCTCTAGCGGCAAGGTCCACCGGACCGCGCGGCGTTGGCAGAGTCAGGCTTCCATCGTCACGTATATCGCCGTTGAGCAGTGCCCGGACCAGATCAATCCGGGCGATGACACAATAGAGATGGATCAGTCGTTCGGTCTGCTCGCCGACGAGTTCGACCACCCGGCCACGTTCAGATGTCGGATCAAACTTCATGATATCGACCTGCGCATTGCCGTAAACACTGTGCAGCAGACCCAGCAGGCGCACATCATCCGGCTGATCCCACAGCGTCAGTGTGCGGGCAACGCCAACCAGGTGATGTTTGAAGGTGCCGGCCTTATGCCAGTCCTGTCCAACACCACGCTGCAAGACAACAGGCATCACGGGCGCGAGCACTGGATCACTCGCGATCCACTCGTCGTCAAGCAAGGCGATTGCTTTGTCCAGAAAGTCCGAGAGATGGGAAGTCGAACGAGTTTTCATGTTTCCTCTGGTTTACGTAGGTTGCTGGTGTCTTGTCAGGGCATCAACCGACATCCACTCATGCGCAGGTTAAAGAACAGAACGAGAGGCTGCAACCCTTGTCTTCCTGTACATCAATGGCCAGCGGATGAGCGCAACGCCTGAAGCCTCGCTTACTGGACTGGTCGCCTGGGGACTGATCCTGTCGGTCGATGTCGGTCTGCAGACTCAATATTGCATCTAAGACAAAGCACCCGCCAGATTGTGCGGTTTTTGGCCAAATGTGTCTTATGATCTGCCTCCACAAGACGCCAACGATGCGCGTCTGAACCAGCCAGCACAAAAAACACTTCGCATGCCATACACACCAAGGCCTGAGGCCGAGACTTCAGCGAAATATCTATACTCAACCCAATGGCTCGTGTTGCTCGCGATGCTGCTGTTGCTGGGTGGATTTCTGGCATGGACACTGAGCAGTGAATACAACAGTGTGGAGACTCGGGAGCGACAAAACCTGACCAATAGCGCCAAGGTGATTCACGACAACCTGGGAAGGCAGCTCTTCGCGATCAACAAAGCCCTTGTGAGCGTACGCGACGACCTGGAACACCTTAAATCTGAAGGTAACGGACTGGCCACCGCAAACCGCAACCTTCGCGCTTTCACCGATGCCATGACGGGTGTTCGCACCATGAACATCATCGACGCGCAGGGAACCGTCATCGCCTCGAACCGAGCGGAACTGCTCGGTGACAGCTTCGCGCAGCGCGACTACTTCATTGCCGCACAACAGGCCCAGAATACCGATACGCTGATTGTGAGTCCGCCCTTCAAAACTGTACTAGGTGCCTGGGCGATCAACCTGGCCCGGATCATTCCAGGTCCGGACGGTATGTTCGCCGGAGCCGTGACGGCCACGCTCGATCCTGACGAATTCAACATTCTGCTCGATTCGGTGCGCTATGCGCCAGACATGTGGACTGCCCTGGCTCACAGCAGCGGTAAACGGTTTCTGGTGGCTTCCGACGGTGAAGCGCGGTTCGGAGTTGACCCGACACAGCAAGACTCTTTTTTTACAAGGCACACTGAAAGCGGGCAATCGACCAGTGTTCTGGAGGGCACAGTCTCCTCGACCGGTGAGCGGCGACTCATGGCGATGCACACCATCAATCCTGTCGATCTGTTAATGGACAACTCGCTGGTCGCGGCTGTCGGACGCGACGTCAACGCCATTTACGCTGAATGGCGCGCGCGCGCCTTGAGCCTGGGCGGACTCTTTCTGTTACTGGCTGGCGTGGCGATCGTCGGCCTGTACGCAGTACAGCAAAGACAACGCAAAGCGGCGCGAATTCAAGCCGATGCCCGCGAGGAACTGGTTCGGACACTGAGCGAGATTGAGGCGCGCTGGCGAATAGTGCTTGAGGCAACCAATCAAGGGGTTTGGGACTGGAATGTACAAACCGGCGAAGTGTATTTTTCACCGCTATGGAAGTCGATGCTCGGCTATCACACGGATGAACTCGGACAAAACGTCAGTGACTGGGAGTCGCTCCTGCACCCCGATGACCGTATTCAAACCAGGCTCGATCTGGCTCGTCATCTGGAAGGCAAGACCTCGCTCTACGAGAACACCCAGCGAATGCGCTGCAAGGATGGCACCTACAAATGGATCCTCGCACGTGGCCAGATCACCGAACGCGACAAAAATAACCGACCGCTGCGGGTCATTGGCACCCACACCGATATTACTGAACAACGCGAGCAACGTAATCGTCTGAACCGGATCGCGGCGAATATCCCAGGCGTCATTTACGAGTACCTGCGGCGACCGGATGGCAGCAGTGCATTTCCCTACGCCAGCGTCGGCATGACGGATATTTTTGGTATCGTGCCCGAACAAGTTAAAGATGATGCAAACCCTGTGATTGCACACATTCATCCCGAAGACATCGCCTCCGTCATGGCAGGCATCGAAGTGTCGGCGCGAGATCTGACGATCTGGCAAGCGGAGAGTCGAGTCATCCACCCCGACAAGGGTGTGATCTGGGTCAGTGGACGGGCCATGCCGCAAGCGCTGGACGGAGGTGCTGTGCGCTGGCACGGACATCTTCATGACGTGACCCACGCCAAACTTCAGGAGATCGAGCTGCGCAATGCCAAGGAAGCCGCCGAAAGTGCAAGTCGCGCCAAAAGCGCTTTTGTTGCCAACATGAGTCACGAGATCCGCACACCGATGAACGCGGTGCTCGGGCTTTTGCAGCTGCTCGAGCACACCGATCTGACTGAACGTCAGCGGGAATACACACAAAAAGCGCGAGGTGCCGCCGAGTCTCTACTGGCGATTCTCAAAGACATCCTCGATTTCTCGAAGGTTGAGGCGGGCAAGATGGTTTTTGACAGCGCACCGTTTC
>CAZBIN010000104.1:7317-10085 GCA_964491995.1 uncultured Orrella sp. | reverse complement strand
TGTTCAGCGCTTGATCCAATCGCAACGGCCACGGTTGAAGAGTTGATGCACGAACTCAAACGTGACTACACCATCGTTGTGGTGACCCATTCCATGCAGCAGGCGGCCCGGGTTTCAGACCGCACGGCTTATTTTCATCTAGGCAAGCTGATTGAAGTTGGAAAGACCGAAGAAATCTTTGTCAACCCAAAACATCAATTGACGCAGAACTACCTGACTGGACGTTTTGGGTGAAGGTTCCGCCCCCCTGAAGGCGCAGGCTTGCCACTTCGTTGGCGGTAGCGGACACGTCAGGTGTTCGCTACCGCCAACACGGGCTGAGACCGACAGCCCTTCGGTCTTGAGTTTCAAAATCCGTTGCCACCGGATCTTCTCGGTAGCATTTTCATCACGATCCTGCAGCGACTCGCAGAGTGGATCACGCCCCCCACAGCCATCACAAAAACCTCTGCGTCTGCGGGCGTTGCGCTCGCCACGTCTTTCATGGTTTGATCGCACCTGGCAGCAACCCTTGACCCCCAGAACATTGTCCGGAGACTTCAACTTCATGCAGACTTCCATTCGAGCCATGTACATGCGCGGTGGCACAAGCAAAGGCGTTTTTTTTCTGGCTGAAGATCTGCCCAGTGACCCTGTGATTCGGGAGCGCATCCTTCTGCGAGTCGCAGGCAGCCCGGACCCTTACCGGCAGCAGATCGATGGCATGGGGGGCGCAACCAGCAGCACCAGCAAAGTCGTCATTATCTCTGCGAGTCAGCGTGATGACTGTGACGTTGACTACCTTTTTGGGCAAGTCTCAATCGATCAGCCGATGATCGACTGGAGTGGAAATTGCGGCAATCTGACCGCAGCGGTCGGACCCTTTGCGATTCATCGTGGGCTGGTCAAACCCCCGAAGGAAGGCATCGCCACCGTTCGGGTATGGCAAGCCAATATTCAGAAGCAGATCCTGGTACATGTGCCCGTCAGTCAGTCACAAGTGGTGGAGACTGGCACATTTGAACTCGACGGGATCGCACATCCGGCAGCAGAGATTGCGATCGAGTTCATCGATCCCGGCGCAGACGGGGAAGAAGGTTCGGGATCAGGCATGTTTCCGACAGGCAATCGCATCGACACGCTTGAGATTCCTGGCATCGGGAGCATCGACGCCACATTGATCATGGCTGGAAACCCGGCCGTGTTCGTTCGGGCAGATGCCCTTGGGCTGACGGGCACCGAGCTGCAATCAGATGTCAATCAGGACCCTGCTTTGCTCGAGCGGCTTGAAACGATTCGCGCACATGCAGCCGTGCGAATGGGACTTGGCGACACGCCTCAAGACGTCTCAAAGAACCGCCAGCACACGCCCAAGATCGCTTTTTTTGCATCTCCGAAAGACTATACGGCCTCAGATGGCAAAACAGTGACGTCCGACCGCATTGATTTGCTTGCACGCATTATGTCCATGGGACGACTGCACCACGCCATGACGGGAACTGGCGCAGTCGGCATCGCGGTCGCAGCGGCTCTGACTGACACCATCGTCAGCCAGATCATGGGACATCCCAAAGACGACATCACATTCGGCCACCCGTCTGGCGTGCTGCGCATTGGCGCCGTTGTGCATCTCGAGGGTTCCGAGACTGAGGTCCGGGCAGTCAAGGTCAGCCGCAGTGCCCGCCGTCTGATGGACGGACATGTATTTGTGCCCCTGTCACTCCTGTCCCAGGAGGTGCAGGCCACCTGAACCTGCAACCGGATGCACCCGAATCCGCCTCCCTCAGCCCAGCATCACGACAACCACAAGCAACAGGCCGAGCGCGAGATTGACTGAGACCCAGAGTCGAATCTTTCCAAGCGCCTGGCCTGCCTTGTCCCAGACAGAAAACTTCACTGCGTCGCCGAGCTTGCGATAAAGGGCAAACCGGATGTGCATGAAGATCCCAACCATCAAGGTGCCAATAATTGCCATGATCCACCAGGCGGTCGGCATTTCGAAACTGCCACCCGACTGAACGGTCACTCGAGCGACCCGGCCAATCATCCAGAAGCCAGTAACCAGAACGGCCAGACTGGCCACCATCACGCCTCGGAAAAAGCGCGTGAGCACTTCATGCATCAGCACCAGGCGCTGCTCGGAAGACAGATGCAGCAGCGCCGGGCGTAGAAACCACTGGACAAACATCATGCCCCCAAGCCAGAGCATGAGCGAAAGGATATGAACCGTTTTCAGTACGTCATATAGCATCTGGACTCCCGTTTGTTTGGCAATTGAAGCGGCAACTCCACCACAACCCCTGTCCCATCGTATGCACATCGTATGCGACTTGGCACGATTTGTACCGTCTAACCCTGTTAGTGTCGGGAAGTCCCCTTGAATTCAATCGAGACAAGCACCAGAAAAGCGCGAGACCACCTTCGAGTCACCCTGAGTTGAGTCACCATCAGTCCGTCCGAACGATCAACTGTCGTTGAGGCGCTTGTTGTCGGGGGGCAACGCCATGCAGACTCCCTGGCAAGATTGCCCTGAACCACCCCATGGCTAAAGCCAGGGGCTTGCGCTCACAGTTGGTCAATTTCCTTCAACCTCACTGACGGCGCCTTATCCTGCGTTCGAGTCAACCTTCGCGATATGATCGCAGAGCCTGTTCGATCATCATCAAACCCGTGCCTGGTCTGACTGGCACGGTTCCAACCAGACCAGGCACGCCAGACTCATAAGCCGGAATGCTGGCATTTCATTTTCATTCAGAGGAGAAGGTCACACGAGAACAACCCCACGAACC
>CAZBIN010000104.1:0-7307 GCA_964491995.1 uncultured Orrella sp. | reverse complement strand
AGCTGAGCCCTTAGATCTGGATGCAGAAGGAACCTTCTGCATGGTTTTCCCTAAAGCTGGGCTTCTGCTGGCGCAATTGTTGTGGGGCGACCACGAATGACCAAAATACATCATGCTTTACATGGTTCGAATGCAAGTCAACCTCCCCCCGGATATGTCGAGCGATATGGCCGAGCGCATAAAAGCCAAAGAGAAAGAGTATTCCCAGGGCCTTCAGCGCAGCGGAAAATGGGTTCACATCTGGCGCGTGGTCGGACAGTACGCCAACGTGAGTATTTTTGATGCTCGTGACCACGATGAGCTTCACGAGATGCTCAGTGGTCTGCCGCTTTTCCCATGGATGCAGATCGATGTCACACCACTGGCCCGACACCCATCGGCCATTTGAGGGGCGACAAACCCCAACCCCGGAACCTGACAGCGAAAATTGAAGGAGTCAGCATTGGAACTGAAAGACCAAGTCGTGCTGGTCACGGGCGGTGCTCGCGGCCTCGGACAAGCCATCGTCAGAGCACTGCACCGCGAAGGTGCACACGTCGCCATCAACTATCTGCACAGCGAACAGAGTGCACACGATCTGTGTGAAGAACTGGGTGCTCGGGTATGTGCCGTGCGGGCTGACATCACCGATGCCGCATCCGTTCGCTCGATGGTCCAGTCCATACATCAGACGTTTGATCAGCCAGTTCTGTCTGTCGTGAATAATGCGCTGGTGTCGTTTCAGTTCAACGGGGACGAGCGTCCAAAGCTCGACACCATCACCTGGCAGCATTTTTTGCAGCAAACCGAAGGGGCGGTAGCAGGCGCCCTCAACACGATTCAGGCAACACTTCCCGGCATGCGTCAGTCCCGGTTTGGCAGGATCGTCAATGTCGGGACCAATCTGTTTCAGAATCCAGTGGTGCCCTATCACGACTACACAGCAGCCAAAGCCGCACTGCTGTCACTGACGAGAACCGCAGCACACGAGCTCGGCCCAGACGGCATCACCGTCAACATGGTTTCTGGTGGCTTGCTACGAACCACCGATGCGAGCGCAGCGACACCGGCGTTTGTGTTTGATCTGATCGCACAGAACACCCCCTTGAGATCAGTCACCACGCCACAAGAGTTTGCTGATGCCGTGCTGTTCTTCCTGTCACCATGGGCCAGAGCCGTGACCGGACAGAATCTGGTCGTCGACGGTGGTCTGGTCAAGAACTGAGCACATCAACCTCTTGCCTAAAACCGGACCCTGCCTGCATAGACCTGTGTCTGACACAAGCCTCTCACACCCGCAGAACCCGCCATCAGGCGTGTGTGAGACGGCAGCCGCTCTGACACATCTACGCATTCATAGCGGTTAACATCCTCTTGTCAAAATCAAAGATTCAATCATGGATACCGTCACGCAAATAGCACTTGGGTCGGCTGTCGCTGTTGCTGTGATGGGACGTAAAGTCCCGGTCTGGCAGTCCGCCCTGTGGGGGGCTGCCATCGGAACCGCACCGGATCTTGACGTTGTGATGGACTTCGGCGACGCGATTCTGAACATGATCCGACACCGGGCAGAAACCCACTCTCTGGCCTATCTGACCATCGCTGCTGTTGCATTTGCAGGGTTAGCCAGGCTGATCCATCGTCGCAGGGGCACTTTCTGGCGTTGGGCAGTTGCCTTCTGGCTGGTTCTGATGACCCACGTGGGCATTGACTACGCAACCGTGTATGGTACGCAACTGGCACTGCCTTTCACGGACCATCCCTTTGGTCAGGGCAACATATACGTTATTGACCCACTCTACACGCTGCCGCTGCTGATAGGCCTGATTGCCTGTCTTGCAAGCCGCACCCACATGCGGTGGACCTGGAATGGGCTGGGTCTTCTCGTGAGCAGTGCATACATGGCATGGACACTCATTGCTCAGGTACATGTCACTGCCGTGGCGAGAGCGTCTTTGCCACCCGGTATGAAGCAAGGAGAGATCAATCGCGAGGATGTCGGTGCGGGAGTCATCACAAGCGAGGCTGGTGCCCGTGACGTCACTCAGCTTCTGGTTTCACCGGCACCGCTGAACTCGATTCTATGGCGCGTCATTGCCGTCACACCCGATCACTATTATGAGGGTTGGTACTCTCTTCTCGACAAGACACAGACGATCGAATGGGCGCAATTTGACCGAGGGGCAAAGCTCATCCGACAGCACCGTGATCATCCCGGCGTTAATCGTGTCGCCCGGTTTTCTCATGGCTTTTACCGGATGCATCAGAAAGGCTCAGACGTTTTTGTGACTGACATTCGCATGGGGTTTGAACCCGACTACGTCTTTGACTTCAATCTGGGACCTGTCGATCAGAACCAGCAACTGGATGCTGCCAGGCCATCCATCCGGCAAGGCAGCCGACCTGAGATTGAACCTGCACTCCGATGGCTGGGTCGGCGGATTCTTGGAAATCCGCAGCGCCAGCCCGGTGGGTAAGCTGCAAGGAGCAGACAGGAACATGCGAGGGTGCGTTCAGGTCGCGCCCGATCACCAGGTTCTGAATCGCCCGGTGTCTACGTGCACAAAATTATCTCTGGGATAAAACCCAACGCCACCACGCTGCAATGACACTGCCGCATCGCGCAGTTCAGCCAGCGGCACGCCCGGCAGTCTGACATCGATCGCCTTGCCATCCATGTGCAGACTTCTCTTGGCAACACCTCCGCCTCGAGTGGTCCGCAAACGTTCGTTGGTTCCTGGACTGCGATAGCCAGAAATGATCTCGTAATTGCCGCGCGCGCCGAGCGCATTGCGGATGTCATGTAGCAAATCGTAGATGGCAGGATCCATCACACCCACTTCCTGCGTGTAATGGTCGCGCAGAAAGTGATTCAGCTTGTTCAATGCAGGATCAAGATAAACGGGACCTTTTGCGTAGACCAACCCGATTTTCTCCGTGGTGTGCAGATGGTTCATGCTGATCTGACGACCCGCCTGGGCCGCGGGCGTGGTGACTTTCGCAATGGCGGGTGCACCAAGCAAGAAGACGCCAAGCCCGGATGCCTTCAAAAATGACCGCCTGACCGGCACGATGTTTCGAGTTCGCTGTGTTTGACTCATCGGGATTGCCCCTCTAAAAACAGGTTCAACGTTGACGCAACGCTTTGTCCAGGCGCTGATCGTGCCCGTAGATATCGGCATAGAAAGAGATTTTGCCATCATTTCGAGCCATGACCGTGCTGTAAGCAATCACAACCGGCACAGGATCCTTGAGGGCCGTCGTATTGGAGCGGCCCGAACCCATCGCTGACAGGATCCTTTGCTCGTCCCAGCTGTCATCTTTGGCAAGTACAAACTTTGCCAGGTCCACGGGGTGTTCAACCCGGATACAACCATGACTGAAATCCCGTCGGCTCTGCGAAAACAGTTGTGTTGCCGGCGTGTGATGCATGAATATGTTCATATTGTTGGGGAATACAAACTTGATATCACCCAAGGCATTGTGAGGTCCCGGTCTCTGGCGGATTCTGGCTTTTCCAGCCTGAACTTGTTCGAGCAAACTCTGGGTCACCGTCGTATGAACCTTTCCCGCACTGTCAACAAACTCCAGTTGCTGGCGGGCGAAGTAACCAGGATCCCGCTTGATGGCCGGAATCGTTTCACTGCGAGCGATAGACGGTGGAATGTTCCAGTACGGACTGAATTCGATATACCGCATGGTTTCATCAAAAAGCGGCGTACTGTGACGAAGTGCTTTGCCAATCACCACGCGCATTTCAAGCTGGACGTTGATGTTGCCCTGCCCGTCGGTCTCGTAACCATAAAGCGTGAAGCCAGGAATGTTGACCACCAGTAACCGGTCGCCATGCTGAAGCGGTGTCCAGCGCACCCGCTCCATCGAGAGTTCAATCTGCCGTACGCGTGCTGATGGAGTGACATTGAGAGCATCAAGCGTCTGGCGTCCAATGACGCCATCAACCGTCAAACCATGGCGCTGCTGAAAAGAACGCACCGCCTCGACAAGTTGCCCATCATAAAGGTCCGGGTTCATCAAAGATGGGCTGTCTTGCGGCAAATCACCCAGCAAAATCAACCGTTGCCGCAAGACTGGAAGATCCGGATAGCGCTGACCGGGTTCCAGTTTATTGCCTGCCGGCACCGAAAGCTTGCCCTGCCAGGCAGGATCGTCTTGCATTTGCCTGTATTTGACCAGCCATTGCTTGAGTAACGGATAGAGCGGAAAT
Organism: uncultured Orrella sp.; assembly: GCA_964491995.1. Classification (GTDB taxonomy): domain Bacteria; phylum Pseudomonadota; class Gammaproteobacteria; order Burkholderiales; family Burkholderiaceae_B; genus Algicoccus. The sequence continues at coordinate 3,103 of CAZBIN010000104.1, read as the reverse complement.
TTTGGAGCTGCCTGAGCCACAGCTTGCGAGAGATTACCGCTCGCGAGCGCCTGGCGCAGATAGGCTGGCGCATCAAAGTTGCGAACGGGCGCATCATCAAAGTCCTCATGCACCGACTGCGGAGTCACCCGACCGATCGCCAGATCAGACAGAAAGCGTTCCATTGCAAGCGTCAGCGACTGATCCATCTGCACTGACTGAATCGGGTCTGCAGCTGCGCCCTGTCGCGAAATCGCCATGAGCTGGGCCCGGATCTGATCACTTTGATAATCCTGCGGGTTCAGCCCATCCTCAGCTGCTGCCTCTAGCAGCTTGACAGCTTCCTGCGCCTGGGCAGTCGGCTTTCCTTCAGAAAACCATAGCAACTCCTGCGCATAGGCGATCCGCCCGGACAGCGCGAGCGTCAGCGCGGTCACGAACAGAACCCGCAGCAAAACCTGCTTCCAGCCTGAAACCCCCCAAACCGCAGAGCCAGACCTGCAGCGCGGCCGACCCAGTGAAAAACTTCTCAGAAAATCTTTTGACCAATGAGCTAAAGCCATGTGCAGACGATATCCTTTTGAATCCACTGATGCATCACTCCAAGTTAACACAGTCAGTGATAGCTCCCCCATGGGGCCAGTTTCTGATGTCGGTCAGAGAGAAGCGAGCCATAAGCAACGATCAACGGTGTCTTTTCGGGGGGGTCTGAGATTCACCGCTTTATGATACTGGCTCCACTTTGACCAGAACCGGATCCCTTGTCATGACATGTGATTTTTTAATTGAAGCTCAAGCGCTGCTGGCAAGTCATCAGCACGAACGTGTATTGGTCATCGATGCCAGAACGCCGCAAGGCTATCAGGAGGGGCATATCCCCGGTGCCGTGAACCTCTCGACCTATGGTTGTTTCGTCCCGGACACCACGCAAGCTGGAATGCGGCACTTTGCACAGGATGTTGCTCAGAGATACGCATCCATCGGTGTAACGCATGACAAGCAAGTTGTCGTATACGAGGACGAAACGGGCATGCGGGCTGCTAGGGAACTCTGGATACTCGAATGGCTGGGGCACAAGCACGTGCGCATGCTTCACGGCGGTCTTGAGGCATGGCGCCTGGCCGGAGGTGGACTGGATCAGCGCGTGCCAACACTTGAGCGATCTGTGTTTGAGCCCGACATCGATGCAAGCATTGTCATTGCGGCAAGCGAGATTCGCGATGCGTTAGGCTCTGGAGCCCATAAGCTGATTGATGTTCGCGACGACAGCGAGTATCGCGGTCTGGATCATACCGAGTGTTGCGACAGGCGTGGCCATATTCCCGGCGCTGTGTGGATTGAGTGGACACAACTCCTGGCAAACGGTCGCTACAAACCACGCGAATCGATTCGAGAGATTCTCGCTCTGCAAGGTGTGACCGACCAGGATGAGCTGGTCCCGTACTGCCATCGAGGAGCCCGGTCAGCCAATGCCTACTTTGCATTTCGCTATGCTGGCTACCCCCGGATCCGCAACTTTATTGGTTCGATGCACGAATGGTCAGCAAACCATTCGTTGCCGATCGAAGTGTGACAATGGTGGTGCCTGGCAATACCAGGCATCACCTCGCACGACACGGCAACACTATTTCGCAGCCAGAGATCAGATAGAACGGTAGACCGAGCACTGGTCGGACAACGTGAGTTTTGCGCCGGTGATGGCCTGCAAGGACTCCAGCGTCATCCCTTCGACCAGACGATCAACTCTCAGTCCTTCAGTCGTCACTGCAATCAGAGCGTAATTGGTATAAATCCTGTTCACACAACCCATCCCGGTCAGTGGGTAAGTGCAGTGCTCGAGAACTCTGGGCGTACCGTCCTTCTGACAATGCTCCATCAAGACCCAGACCTGCCTGGCGCCCGCAGCCAGATCCATCGCGCCACCCACACCCGGCGCAACCTTGTCTGAGCCGGTTGACCAGTTGGCGATGTCGCCATTGGACGCAACCTGAAAAGCCCCCAGACAGGCGATATCGATATGTCCGCCTCTGATCATCAGAAATGAATCACTGTGACTGAACACCGACGCACCAGGCAGCAAAGTCACAAAGCCTTTGCCAGCATTGACCACATCAGGGTCCTCCTGTCCCGGCTCAGGCGCTGGACCCAGCCCTAGCAGCCCTTGCTCACTTTGCAACTGAACTTCTCGTTCGCGCGGCACGTAATTGGCAATCTTGGTCGGCAATCCGATACCCAGATTGACGTAGGCACCGGCTGGAATATCCTGGGCGACAACCTGCGCGATCTCCTCGCGGGTCAGTCCTTGCCTGGCTGGATTGCCCACTGCCTGCGCCTGTCCTGGCTTTACTCCCTGCTGCATGTGACCTCCACAAGACGATCAACAAAAATCCCGGGCGTGATGACATGCTCCGGATCGATTGAACCGACTTCAACAATTTGTGCGACCTGGGCGATGGTCAAGTCTGCGGCGCCAGCCATCACGGGATTATTGACCCTGGCGCCCCGGTGATAGGTCAGGTTGCCCATGCGATCGCCCGACTGCCCGCGAATCAGCGCCACATCTGCACGCAACGGTTGCTCAAGAATGTAGAGCTTGCCGTCAATCATGCGGGACTCCTTGCCTTTGGCCAGTTCTGTGCCAGCAGCGGTTCGGGTGAAGAATCCGCCAATACCGGCAGAACCTGCCCGGATCCTCTCGGCCAGAGTGCCTTGAGGCACCAGTTCGAGCTCGATCTTTCCAGCCTGATAGAGATCATCAAAAATGCTGTGGCCCTCGAGCCCACGGGGAAACGAGCAAACGATCTTTCGGATCACACCCGCGTGCAGCATTTGCGCCACCACATCCGTGCCAGTGGTCGCATTGTTGGCGATCAGCGTCAGGCCTTTAATTCCCAACTCGAGAACACCCCGGAGCAAATCGGAAGGACGGCCCGAAGTGCTGAACCCTCCCACCAGAATTGTGGAGTCATCGCGCAAACCCACAAGGGCATCAGCGATACTCTGAACACGTTTATCAATCATCATCCATCCTGTCGATTACGGACCCTGGCGAACTCAACGCATGGATACGCCAGGAATTTCTTTAAACTCACTCATCCTTGCAGTTATTTCAGCGAAACCGGGG
>CAZBIN010000103.1:7553-10153 GCA_964491995.1 uncultured Orrella sp. | reverse complement strand
ACTCGATCTGTTCTGTGACGAGAATATCGAGTACGCCAGGCGTCTTGCTCTGGCAGGGGTGCCGGTCGAGTTGCACGTCTACCCTCGGGCCTATCATGGATTTCGTTCGGTCATGACGGCGCGCGTCGCTCAAAAGGCTGAACGTGACAGCCACGAGGCATTGCGACGCGGGTTTCAAGGATGAACGGACGTTTTGAAGTGCCAAGTCGGTGCTACCGCACAGACTTGGCAGTTTCTGCATCAGTGCCTAAGGATTGGTGCGCTCTATCAACAGCGCATCGAGCGCCTTGATCTCGGAGCCGTCCACAGACAGGGGGTTGATCTCGATTGACTCCAGTCGGTCTCCAATGGCCAGAGCCACCTGAGCAACGGTGAGAATCACGTCCACCAGCTTTTCCTGGTCGACGGGTTTTTTGCCTCGCACACCCCTGAGGATTGCGGCTGCCTTGAGTCGGCTTAAGGCGTTCAGAATGAGCGGTCTGGAGGTGGGTAAGGGCACAATCACCGAATCGGCCAGGACTTCGACAAAAATGCCGCCCAGACCGATCACCAGAACCAAACCCCATTGCGGATCACGCGTCACGCCCACGATGAACTCCGTGCCAACAGCAAGCATGGGTGTGATCAAAACGCCGTCAATTGCCTCCCGGCTGACGCTGGTCTGGCCAGCTGCCATGATTCGATCGAAGCTGGCATGTACCTGCGCTGAACCGCTGACAGAGAGTTCGACACCGCCGATATCTGATTTGTGGGCAATGTGTGCTGAAACGATCTTCATGGCGACCGGAACACCATACGCAGTAGCCGCTTGAACGGCCTCTTCGGCACTTTTGACGAGCGTGGATGGCGTGAATGGAACGCCGTGGCGCTCGAGTAACTGTCTGGCCTGAACCTCCGACCAAAGACTGCCTGGTGGTACAGCGAGTTCTACGTTGTCCAGATGCTCACTGTCATGAGACTTGACGATCAATTCCAGACGGCGGTTCCAGTCGATGTACTTGCCTAACGCCCGCATGGTAGGCACCACGCCGGTTGATATCAGATTGAACCCTGCGGATTTCATGACGCTTGCGCAAGAGTCGCTGATCTCCGTAAACAGGGTCGTCATGTAAATATAAGGGCAGTCCAGTGCGTTAAGCGCCTCCGCCACCAGTAGATCTTTCTCCTGCGGTGCAGGACTTGTGATCAGCGAACCGACGCAGACCAGCAGATCCACCGACGGGTCGCGACCGATGATGCCCGTCACAGACTTCCACAATGTGCGGTCGCGTACTGATGAACCCGTCAGATCAAACGGGTTCTGAGCGGTGATGAAATTGTCTGGAACGATGTCCACGATCTGGCGATTGGTCTGTTCCGAAAACTCTGCCAGTGGAACACCAAACGATTCGGCCACATCAGCAATGATGTCATTGGCGCCGCCCGAGGCAGACACCACACCAACGCCACTGATCTTGCGGGTTCCAAGGGCAGAGGCAATCTTGCCCGTGACAACCAGATCCTCAAGGCTGTGTACACGGATGATGCCAAGGTCGCGGAACACGGCATCGATGACCTTGTCGTCACCTACGAGTGCGCCCGTGTGTGCCGCGGCAGATTTTGCGGCGATCTCAGTCACCCCGGACTTGTAGGCGATGATGGGCTTGCCCATAGCTGCTGCGCGCCGGGCAGCTTGCGCGAAGCGTACCGGATTCTTGATTTCCTCGGTGAACATCAGGATGGCGCGGGTGTGCGGGCAGTCGACGGCGTACTCCAGCGCATCCGAGCCGGTCAAAACTGCTTCGTTGCCAAGCGTGATCAGATGCGACATACGAATGTCATGACGTTCGCTGAAGCGGGCAATTTCCATCGCTACAGCGCCGCTTTGGGACAACACCGCGAGAGGACCGGGACGGTTGCCAGGTGCGGGTAGTGCAAACACCGAAATATCGTTTGCAAGATTGAGAAAACCGACGTGGTTGGGACCCAGCAACATGAGGCCAAGCTCACGAGCCCTGGCCGCGAGTCGCTGTTGCAGTTCGCGGCCTTCGTCGCCGCTCTCGGAGAATCCAGACGAAAGCAGAACGACATTGCGAATGCCTGCCTCATGCGCATCTTCGACGGCATCCATGACCGCTGCGGCCGGAACATGGATAAACGCGGTGTCAATCTCTTGTTGCAATTGCACACAACTTGTTGCGGCGGTGCGCCCAAGAACGGGTGCCCCCCGTCTGTTGACAAGATGGAGCTTTGCGCCTTTGAATACATCAGCATTTTGAACGGTGCACTGTGTGTACAGGGTTCTTTCTGCTGCCCCCACCAGAACGACTGATTTTGGTTCAAAAAATCGTTTGAGCTGATCTTTTGAGTAGCCTGTTGTATGGATTGTGCTGCTGTCTTGGGTTTGAACGCTATTCATCATGTTTATTTGTCTGCACTTTGAATGTCAAGGGTGCTCCGTTGACATCAGCGAGGGATTTCTAGTCGCTGATCGTCGCGCAGTCGTGACGATCAGCACGGACGGTCAAGCTCAGTGCGAGCTGAGAACAGGCTGCTCGGGCTGAATCACTTCATAGTTTGGAAACCCTTTATCCAGTTCGGACAGGCAGAGTTCGTCATAC
>CAZBIN010000103.1:0-7543 GCA_964491995.1 uncultured Orrella sp. | reverse complement strand
CCGCAATAGATCATGAACACCCTGGGTTTGTTGGGCAAGTTCGCGCCGTTGTACCAACTGTTGGTCGTGAGGGCTCCCGGGCGACGGTGTGCATAGCGCAACACTTCCTGACGCCAGAATTCCTGGGCCTGAGCCTTGGGGTGCAACTTCGCCTGTCCATGTTCGTCAAGCCACTGGATTGATTGCACGATGTAGTCGATCTGTTGTTCGGCCAGTGTTGCCATGTTCGAAAGCACCGAAGGTGACATTGCGCTGGACGGAAAGAAGATGTTTGGAAACCCGTGAACCATAGTCCCCAGGTAGTTGACCGGTCCGTCTTTCCAGGCATCGTTCATTGTGCGTCCGTCGAGTCCCTCAATGTCCAGGGCAAAGACGGCTCCAGTGATGGCGTCAAAACCGGTGGCATAGATGATGGCATCAAGTTCGATCTTCTCGGCAGACGTTCTGATGCCATCTGGCTCGATCGATTCGATCGGCGTTTCTTTCAGGGAAATCAGGCGTACATGGGGCAAGTTGAATGTTTGAAGATAGGTGTCACTCCTGCAGGGGCGTTTGCCACCATAGGGGTGATCCCAAGGTGTGATCTGGTTTGCAGTCCACGCGTCCTTGACCTGTTCGCCCATTTTTTTTCGGATGAATGCGGAGATCGCGGCGTTGGCTTCGGGTAGATGAGCGTCCCGAAAAGCCAGTCCAATATAACGGCCTGCCCAGGCTCGCTCGAGTTCTTGCTGGCGCGCTTGTTCATCCAGTTCGTTGAAACGCTGTTCGCCGATACCCAGGGGCTGATTGCCACCGTAGGTCTGTCGCAGTTCCCGGCGTGCCTGCAGCGGATCTTTCCTAAGTTCATGCATTTTCACGGGATCAATGGGTCCTGCGTCGCTTGGAACCACGTAATTTGCGGTGCGTTGAAAGACGTAAAGTTCCTTGGCAACTTTCGCCATTTCCGGGATCACTTGTACGCCGGAAGAACCTGTCCCGATGACACCAATTCGTTTTCCTGTCAGGTCAACGGTTCCTTGCTTGGGCCAGTCCGAAGTGAACAAAGTTGTGCCGGCAAAGTCCTGCACGCCGGGAATGTCTGGGGCTTTCGGGGCTGAGAGCGCTCCGATCGCCATGATGACGTAACGACAAAGGTACTCCTGACCCTGCTGGGTTTTTACCTGCCACAGTCCCTCATCTTCGCGATACTTTAGCGACGAGATTCGGGTGTTGAATGTGATCGATTCCACGACCTGACATTTCTCAGCGGCAAATCGCAGATAGCGCTGTATCTCATTCTGGTCGGCGCATACGTTTGACCAGTTCCATTCCCGTACCAGTTCAGGATCGAAAAAGTAGGCGTAGTTGTAGCTAGAGACATCGCAACGTGCACCCGGGTATGAGTTCCAGTACCAGGTTCCACCGACATCAGGTGCTGCCTCAAAGCCGTGAACGCTCAGACCCGCTTGTCGCGCCTTCCACATGGCGTAAATGCCTGCAAAGCCGGCGCCAACCACGATGACATCAAAATCAGGCGTGAGCCTACCGGTCTCCCTGCTCATAGTCCAGTCTCCATAAAAACATTTCTGGAATGGTCTTCTTATAGTCAGAGCGATCCGGTGCAACCTGCGGCGATCACTCGATCCAGAAAATAAAAATGCCACTGAAGGCCAATTCAAGTTATCACGGTGGCGCCGCGTGCTGTCATGAATTTTTAAGATGGATTTATGCGTTACCCGAATACATGGGGATGGACTGCGATGGCGCTGTGCCAAGGGTGTGCATCTCGCACTGGATACAGATGCAAGTTCAAGCTGTCATGCAAATGCCAAATGGATTCATGCAGAATCGGAATCCATACACTGGGACAGTCGTCTTCGAGTGCAACGGATACCTTGCCGGGCGCGAGTTGCCCATGCTATCAAGAAACCCAATGGGATTTGATACCCATCAAAAGAAGTTCACATAAAAATAATTCTCAAGCGTTGTGCGGAGGTAGACATGGCAGTTTCACGAAGACGTGTGTTGGGTCTGGTGTTTTCAGTTGCAGCAGCAGTGGGGGTGATGGGCGCGTCTGAGGTTTCATTTGCGAGCGGTTATCCGGAGCGGACGATAACGATTCTCACGCCGGTGTCACCGGGATCACCCTTTGATTCACTCACAAGGATATTTGCCGAGCGACTCAGTAGCAAGCTCAAGGTGCCTGTCATTGTCGAAAACGCACCTGGTGGGCAGGCCATGATTGCCACCAAGAAGGTGTTGAACGCCCCGGCAGATGGTTACACCTTGTTTCTGACATCGAACGGCATGGCGACCACCCCGATTGTTTTCAAGAACGCTGGGTACACGCTTGATGACTTCACGCCCATCGCACCGCTGGGTCAGGCACCCTATATTCTGTTTGCCAGTGCTTCAGTTCAGGCCAACGACATTCCTTCTTTGATGAAGGAGATCAACAAGCGCGGCAAGGACATGAATCATGGGATTCTGACCAGTTCACATCTCAGCATGGTGCTGGCCAAGAAAATGGCAGCGACAGCTGGCGGCGAGCCTTATGCAGAGGTGGGCTACAAAGGTTCACCAGACATGATCAGAGCCTTGCTCGCCGATGACGTGCAGTTGATTGCCACGACCTACAGTATGGGTGGTCCTTACCTGAAAGACGGCAAGATCAAGGCGATTGGCGTGATCGGACGAGAGAAAAGTCTGCAGATGCCTGAACTTAAGACTTTTATCGAGTCAGGCTTCGAGGAGCTGTACATCAACGTCTGGGCAGCGCTCTACGCACGATCGGATGTCCCAAAGCAAGCGATCGAGAAGTTGAGAAAAGCTTCTGCTGAAGTCATTTCTGAAGCATCCTACAAGGAAGCGATGAAGCCCACCGGTATGGAGCCCTGGAACATCACGGTCGAGCAGATGCAGCCTGCTTTTCATAACGAGGCCAAGACCTTCAAGAACGATATCGAGAAGTTCAATCTGAAGCTGAACTGATCCCGCAGACCCCGTGACTTGTTTGTCTCGCAAGGCCAACAAGTCACGGCCGAGTTCATGCCTTTCAAATAAGACAGCGAGCAAAGGTTCTGCTTATTAAAGGTTCTGCTTATTTTGAGCACGCAAGAAGGTGTCCATCGCGATCACGTCTTCGAGTCTAAAGCAGGCACTGAGTCAGTCTTGAAAAAGAGAGGATTCAGCACCTCCTAAACGAGGGATGTTCGATCAATGCCGTCGTGTAGCTGGCAAGATACGATCACCGCAGGATTCTGGAGAAGTACCGGATTCCGGTTGTGGGCATCGAGCAGGAGATCCAGGCAACCGCCATTCCTGCAGAGGTCGCCCGGCACTTGAATGTGCCAGAAAGCCAGCCAGGGCTCTTTGTTGTCCGTCGCTTTATAGGCCCTGACAATCCGTTGATACAGGCCTCTGTCAATACCCATCCGAGCGACCGGTTTTCCTATCGTTTCTACATGAATCAGGTAACGTATTGAATCGTATTGACTCAGCCCGAAGGCAGCAAAAATCTGCCATAAGACTGATGACGTGGGATCGGGTGCAGGATTGCCTGACCACTGACGTGCGTTGGGAAATGCAGTGGCCAGCGAACGGCCGTGCAGACAAGCATGACGATCCAGAGCCCGCGATCGAACGCACGATAGGCCTCGCTTGCGATCAGGTTTGTGGCTCGGCAGAGAAAGCAGCAATCACGGATGCGAGACCCAATACGGTCATTTCGCTTAAAAACATGGGTTGACGATCCAGAGCTTTTGCGAGGCGCTGGCCTGCAAGTCCGGGGTGATGTGGGGCAGTGCGAGGTACAGCACCGTGACGTCGATCACAATCAAAAACAGGGCAGATGAAACGATGGTCAGAATCAGCCAGCGGTGTCGGTGCTCCGGCCCCCGGTGCTCGGGTAGAGGCGGAGGGTGATTCTTTAAGGGCATGCGGTGCTTTCTGCGCTGTTCCTGATGAACGTTTGAGGCGATTCAGGCACCTGGGCCGATCTGCATGTCAGCTAGACTCGCCCTCTGAGGGCCAGTCGCGGATGTAGGCTTTGAGCATGTCATTCTCGAATTGCTGGGCAGCCACAATGGCTTGCGCCATGTCGTAGAACGAGATTACACCCATGAGCGTCGGACCATCCATCACCGGCATGTAGCGCGAGTGCTTGTCGAGCATCAGTCGTTGCACTTCGCTGGCCAGCGTGTTGGGCGTGATGCTGACGGGAGCATCGTTCATGATTGCACGAATGGTGGTGTCTCCAACGACACCATCTGCGTGGTTAAGAAGGCGGATGACCTCGCGAAAGGTCAGCATCCCGACCAGGGAACCGTGCTCCATGATGACCAACGATCCGATATCGTTTTCACTCATCGTCCGGATCGCCTCCATGACGGTCATGTTCGGCGTACCGGTGTAGAGGGTGTTGCCTTTGACACGAAGGATTTCACTGACTTTCAACATGATGATGGACTCCGGTAAATCATCCGCGATGGGATGCTGACCAACGATATTGCTAACGATACGGCCCTTACTTTACTGCTGTGTATGTCTTTTTGTGTCCGGTGTACAACTTGAATGCGCGCGGGCGGGCTCTGCACCGTGAGGAAGACGTTGTCAAGGCGACCATTTTTACGCGCATGGGCTCATATTAGGCTTGCGGCGATGCTTTGTCATCGGGCACGTGCACACACCGGTACCGATTGGCTGACGGGGACTCTATCCCAGGCAAGCTTGCGATAGACGGTCCAGCCCCCGATGGCGTGTCTGTCTGCAGTACCTCTAAAGCGTCTGCGGAGCCTCTAAAGCGCCTGGATTGAGCGGACTTTCATTGCACCTGGCTGTTCCGGACATCGACATCGCTTGTACTGTGATCCATTTCGTGTTGACGACTCTGGACCGAGGATTCGTGACGTTTGCCGAACACATCTTCAGGCAGGTTTGCTGCCACTAACGCGCCGACCAGGACGGCCATCCATGAAAAGTACACCCACAGCAAAAACGCGGGCAATACAGAGAACGCGCCGTAGATCAACGTGTAGGTCGGAATCAGGGCAAAGTAGATGCCAAGCGCCCATTTGATAAGTTCAAAAAGGGATGCAGTCACAATCGCACCCGTGAGCGCGTGTATCAGCCTGACCTTGCGGTTGGGCACAGTGATAAAGAGCAGGCTAAAGCCAAAGCAGCTAATGAGATAGGGTAGCCACAGAACCAGTGCGCTTACGTGCAAGGTCTCAGACCCTGGTAAGGCCAGTGCCTGGCGCGCGACAAAGGCTGACGCCCATAGTGTGCCTCCCAGCAGCAGGGGGCCGAGCGTAAGCACTGCCCAGTAGATCAGAATCCGCTGACCAATCGAACGCCGTTTCCTGACATGCCAGATGTCGTTCAGAGCATCATCAATCGACATGATGACCATGATCGAGGTCACGACCAGAAATACGGCGCCGATGGCAGACAACCTGCTTGCACCATTGACGAATTCGTCAAGGTACCTCATGACGGTCTCAGAGAATGCTTCAGGCATCAACTGGCTGCGCAGGAATGTCTGTAGCGCTTGCTCGAAGTCTGAAAAAAAAGGAAATGCCGTCATGAGGGCGAGTGTGACAGCCAGCAAGGGCACAATCGCCAGGATGGTGGTGAAGGCGAGCGCCGAACTCATCTCCAGCAGGCGGTCCTCCCAGGCGGCCTTGATAATGCGCAATCCCGCTTGCAAGCAAGCATTTCCGAATCTGCTGACAGGGCGCCCCGAGGATGGTGGCAACAATGCTGGCGGGTGCATGAGAAACAGCGCTCCAGACTCAAGCGATAATACGGGCATGATAGCAAGTGAGCGGTAACCCCCAAGACCTCAGCCCTCAGATCGTCAATTCCTGGAACATACCATGCCCACAGGTGACACGCCTGCGTCAATAACTCGCCCTTCATCTCAACCCGTTGCCAGGCTCAATCCGATCTGGCAACGGGTTGCACTCGTTAGCTTGATCGCGCTCTTTCTATGGTGCATTGTGTGGGAAATCTGGCTTGCGCCGTTAAAGCCAGGTGGTTCGCTGCTGTTTCTGAAAGCGCTGCCACTGGCGTTTGCGATTCGTGGTGTTTCAAGATCCAGTCTCTACACCTTGCAGTGGACCAGCATGCTGATTCTGTTGTATTTCATGGAAGGCGTGGTGCGTGTGGCATCGGATCCGCCTGGACCGAGCATCATGATGGCCTGGGTCGAGATTCTGTTGTCGACGATATTTTTTGTGGCGGCTCTGGCCTATCTCAGGCCCGCCAAACAGGCGGCAAAAGCGATCAGAAAATCCAGCAATGTACCGCCTGTTTGATGATGTGGGTGATCGGCCCGCCTGGCGGATTTTCGGCGGATTGCCTGCATGTCCAAAGCATGATGGCCCGAGGCTGTGTCGTTGTTTCACAGGCGGGTGTTTGCAATGCGATAATCTAGCCCATTGATGCCCGCAGTGCGGGTTCCACCATTGCTTTGCTGGGCGGGTTTGGCCGCCCTGATATCAGGTTGACGCATCATGGCTGCAAACACACTGGGTGAACTGTTTCGGGTGACCAACTTTGGGGAGTCCCACGGACCGGCCATTGGCTGTGTGGTCGATGGGTGCCCTCCTGGGCTTTCACTGGAGGCCAGTGATATTCAGGCGGAACTCGATCGGCGCAAGCCTGGCACCTCGCGTCATGTCACACAGCGCCGAGAGCCAGACCAGGTGGAGATTCTTTCTGGTGTCTATGAAGGCAAAACCACGGGGACTCCGATCAGCCTGCTGATCCGCAACACCGATGCTCGCAGCAAGGACTACTCAGCGATTGCCGAGACGTTTCGTCCCGGCCATGCCGATTTCACCTACTGGAAAAAATACGGTATCCGTGACCCAAGAGGAGGCGGGCGTTCTTCGGCACGTCTGACCGCACCGACGGTGGCCGCTGGCGCGATTGCCAAGAAGTGGCTTGCCGAGCACCACGCAATGGTTATCCGCGGCTATATGAGTCAGCTCGGTCCGATCCGGATTCCATTTGAGAGCTGGGATCAGGTATCAGAGAATCCGTTCTTTGCTCCAAACGCCACCCTGATCGAAGAGCTTGAAGCCTACATGGATGAGTTGCGCCGTGACGGTGATTCGATTGGTGCACGTATTGAGGTTGTTGCGAGTAACGTGCCGGCCGGTCTGGGTGAGCCGCTTTACGACAGACTGGATGCCGATATTGCGCATGCCATGATGGGTCTGAATGCTGTCAAAGGCGTTGAGATCGGCGTGGGGTTCGGGTGCATCACGCAGCGCGGATCCGAACATGGCGATGAAATCACACCAGAAGGTTTCAAAACCAACCATGCAGGGGGTGTTCTTGGTGGGATCTCGACCGGTCAGGATGTGACGGTGAGCCTGGCCATCAAGCCGACATCCAGCATCAGGATTGAGCGCGATTCGGTCAACAAGCATGGCGAACCTGTCAAGGTGCAGACTCTGGGTCGGCATGATCCATGCGTCGGCATCCGGGCAACACCGATTGCCGAAGCTTTGCTGGCGTTGGTGCTGATGGATCATTGTTTGCGCCATCGGGCCCA
>CAZBIN010000102.1:9883-10276 GCA_964491995.1 uncultured Orrella sp. | reverse complement strand
AATTTCTACCGTTTATTCAATAAGATAAAAGACAAACCGAATGTTAATAATTAAAGAAATCGAATGAGATATTTCACATTAAAAAATATTTGTAACATACTGTTTTTAATAATTTTTATAACTTTATTTGTATATCACCCAGCATCATCTGCTCAGAAGCCTGATGATCTCTGGATCTACGTACAGAACGATCGCGCAGCGCAGGTTAAATCACTGCTCGATCGAGGTCTGGATCCAAACTCACGGACTGCGATTGGAAACCCGCTTTTAATGCAGGCGGTTCGTGATGATTCCTGGGCTGTGTTTGACTTGATCCTCGACTATCCCGGAACTGACATCAACATTCTGAATGGTTATCAAGAAACACCCCTCATGTACGTGAGTGTTGTCGGC
>CAZBIN010000102.1:4725-9873 GCA_964491995.1 uncultured Orrella sp. | reverse complement strand
CCACCTGGGATGGACGCCACTGCATTACGCCGCCTCAAAAGGGCATGTAGAAGTTGTCAAATACCTGCTCTCAGTCGGTGCCATGCCCAACGCGCCAGCACCTGATGGCACGAGTCCGATCATGATGGCAGCCCGATCGGGTAGCCTGGATGCTGTTCAGATACTTCTGAATGCCGGTGCAGACCCGGCGGCCATCAACATCAACGGCGAAAATGCAGTAACTGTAGCCCGTGACAATGGTCACACGTCTTTGGCTGAAGCACTTGCAAAAGTCATTGCCAAACGTGATCAGCGCTAAATTGCCAAGGCAGTCCTCCCTTGCTGATGGGAGTCGGGTTTTTAACAGGGTGCGATTGCGCCCTGTGCTTCTGTCGTCACAGTATGAGAGGCCGCGTCTAATTGTCCGGAGATCAGATGAAAGTACTTGAAACCGATGTCGCCGTGATTGGTGCGGGCACAGCCGGTCTATCGGCCTACAAAGCGGCTACCAAAGCCGGTAAAAGAGCCTTGCTGGTAGAAGGTGGACCCTACGGGACCACTTGCGCACGCATTGGTTGTATGCCTTCGAAGCTTTTGATTGCCGCAGCTGAAGCCGCCCACGCAGCCCGACATGGAGCCGCCTTCGGTGTTCATTTGACAGGAAAATTAAAGATCAATGGTCACGAGGTGATGGCCAGAGTCAAAAGTGAACGTGACCGATTCGTCGGATTTGTGCTCGACGGCATTGAAAACATTCCCGCGCAAGACAAGCTTCGCGGATATGCAAAGTTTGTCGGTCCGACCACCCTTGAAGTCGATGCACACACTCAGATCAAGGCCTCGAGTGTGGTGATTGCAACAGGGTCCAGTCCATTTATTCCTGAGCCGCTGAGAGATCTTGGGGATCGGGTGATCACCAACGAAGAGCTGTTTTACTGGAATGATCTGCCCAAGCGGGTTGCCGTGTTTGGCCCGGGCGTGATTGGCCTGGAGATTGGCCAGGCCTTGGCTCGTCTTGGCGTCACCGTCCGGGTGTTCGGTATGCGAGGATCTCTAGCCGGGATTTCTGACGCAAAAGTGCTGCACAGTGCAAAAAAAATCTTCCAGCAGGAGTTCTATCTCGATCCGGATGCCCGTGTACTTGAAACGGTCCGGGTGGGTCATGAAGTTGAAATTCGCTACGTTCGCCTGGATAACCGTGAGTGCGTCGAAAGATTTGACTATGTGCTGGCCGCCACCGGACGCAGGCCCAATCTGGCTGCGCTGGATTTGAAGGCGGCAGGCATAGAGGTGGGTGACAACACGCAGATACCTGTCTTTGACCGGCAGACCCTGCAGATTGGCAGGATACCGGTATTCATGGCTGGCGATGTCAACAACGACGCTGCACTCTTGCATGAAGCAGCTGACGAGGGGCACATTGCTGGTATGAACGCAGCCCACTATCCGGATGTCGTGCCTGGACACCGGACCGTACCTCTGGCGATTGTGTTTACGGATCCTCAGATCGCGATGATCGGTCTGGGACCAGATCGGCTTGCGAAAGGCAGTTTTGTGACGGGTGCGCTGGATTTTTCCGGGCAAGGGCGTTCGCGGGTCATGCTCAAGAACAAAGGCCTGCTACATGTCTACGCAGATATCAAAACCCGACGTTTGGTCGGGGCTCAGATGATCGGACCGAGTGGTGAACACATTGCGCATCTTCTGGCCTGGTCGGTTCAGCAGGAAATGACCATTGATCAAATGTTGCAAATGCCTTTCTATCACCCGGTGATTGAGGAGGGACTTCGGACAGCACTTCGCCATGCCATCTCAGAGCTCAATGCGGCAGCCGAGGTTTCACCAGCAGTAGGATCTTGAACAGACGTGCACAGCGTCAGTTCATCGCTGCTGTGATGAACTCGGGCTTGAGCACGTTGTTCAGTTTCGAATACGGAATCACCAAGCTGGGCTGGCCAAACGAACCTGGACCAATCACATAACGCTCGTAGGTCACCGTCAGGCCTTCGGGCATCAAAGCAGCATTATCACTGACTTTAAAAGGCCATGACTGCTCGAACGACTTCAGGTCGTCAATCGCATTTATTTGCTCCTTGAGCCATATTTGATGCTGCTCGCGCAAAATCTTCTCAAATTCACTCATAGCGTCAGGCAAGAGCATCGTTTCCAGTGAAGCGACCCGATTAGATGTCGGGAGCCAGTTGACATACTGACTGGTCGTCTCCCCATGCGCTCCTCCGCTGAAGATTTCATGCACAAGCTCTACGACCACCAGATCACTTTGATTGCGCAGCACGTTGGCCTGAAGGTACTCATTCGTCACGGGTGTTGCCGTCTTGACGAAATGATCCATCAGAGCAGCGACGTCAGCCATCTGCCCGGTTTTTACAGCGGACCCAGCCATAGTCAGGAGTGAGCGGGTCAGAAACTGTGTAAAGTCGGGGTGTTGGGTGAAATCGGCGGTGCGTATGTGAAGAGTTGCGCACCGGTCCTTGACGCATCGACCATTTCCTATCTGGTTGACTTCGACATAGATCGCGGGTGTGCCCGCATCAGCGCTCGGTGACGCCACAGCGTGATCGGTGGCCATTGCAGCACCGGCCAGAACAAGACCGGCCAGGGCTCGCGCTTGCCAGCCACGGACCACGACGGCTGGCGATGTGTCAGGCAGAGTGCTACGACACACCCCAAACAACATCCCACGACATACGCCATAAAACACACGTCTGGCAAAATCTTGCGAAACGCGCGACGACACCTGTCTGAAATCACTCCGAACGAGTGATCGAGCCGACTGCGACACCTTGCTTGCCCATTTCACGATGACCCTCCAGAGGTTATCCTCGATCCGGCAATCCTATTGCGCTATCGTTATAGCGCTTGGCCAGATCGTAGGCACGCTGAGTCGCCGGGCGCGCCGCGATGGCATCAAACCAGCGAGCCAGGTTCGGGAAATCGTCCAAATTCTGCTGCTGGCGCTTGTACGAAGCAATCCACGGGAACGACACCATGTCCGCGATCGAGTACTCGTCAACAATGAATTCACGACCTGCCAGGCGCCTGTCCAGCACCCCGTAAAGACGTGCAGTTTCCGTCACATAACGATTGATGGCGTACGGAATCTTCTCCTTGGCGAAAACGCCAAAGTGATGATTCTGTCCAGCCATGGGCCCCAGACCGGCCATCTGCCAGAACAGCCATTCAAGGGTTTGAATCCGCTTGCGTGAATCAGCTGGAAGAAACTGTCCGGTTTTCTCGGCGAGATACAACAAAATAGCACCGGATTCAAAAACAGAGACCGGTGCACCGCCATCGGCCGGCGTGTGATCCACAATCGCTGGAATTCTGTTGTTAGGCGAAATTTTAAGGAAGTCCGGTGCGAACTGTTCATCTTTTGCGATGTTAATCGGCTTGATCGTGTAGGGAAGTCCTGTTTCTTCAAGAAACAAAGTTATCTTGTGACCGTTGGGCGTTGTCCAGTAGTAAAGATCAATCATTTTTTCTTTCCGCTGTTTGAGGGGTTTCGGGTTGTGCCAGTGCCGCTTCAATATCGGCACGGATAGATTCAGGTGTTGTGTTGGGCGCATAACGCGTCACAACGTGACCTTGCCGGTCAATCAGAAACTTGGTGAAGTTCCATTTAATGGCTTGCGTACCAAGAACACCGGGTGCGCTGGACTTGAGCCACTCGTAGAAAGGGTCTGCGTTGCTGCCATTGACATAAACCTTGGCAAACATCGGGAAGGTCACATTAAAAGAGGTTTCACAAAACGCGCGAATACTCGCATTGTCACCTGGCTCCTGAGCGCCAAACTGATTGCAAGGGAAACCCAGAACATAGAATCCTTTGTCAGCAAAAGCCTCCTGCAACGCTTGCAGCCCTGCATACTGCCCCGTGAAGCCGCAACGTGAAGCGACGTTGACCACCAGTAGCACTTTGCCTCGATACTGGGAAAGAGACTGAGAGTGACCATGAATATCAAGAACTTCAAAATCAGAAAGACTTGCCATGATATTTGGGCCTCACAGTTGAAGACAGCTTTTCAAATGCGGCGATAGCGCGCAAGCGACTGGATTTGAGATCCACGATCGGCTGGGGATAGCCGCAGTCTCGTCGTTGCTCAGAGACTGGATCGTGAATGCTTTTGTTGTCCAGCGTTGAAAGCTCGGGTAACCACTTGCGCAAAAACTTACCTTGAGGATCGAACTTCTGCGACTGACTCACAGGATTGAAAACACGGAAATAGGGCGCAGAATCTGCTCCCGTGGATGCACTCCATTGCCAGCCACCGTTATTGGCCGCCAAGTCTCCGTCGATCAGGTGTTTCATGAAGAAAGCCTCGCCAAATCGCCAGTCAATGAGAAGATTCTTGCATAAAAACATCGCCACAATCATACGTAACCTGTTGTGCATCCAGCCCGTTTCGACAAGCTGTTTCATCGCCGCATCAACAATCGGAACTCCTGTCCTGCCTTGGCACCAGGCTTCGAAATCCGCGGGCGCCTCGCGCCACACCACCTGTTCGGTCTGCTCACGCAATGGTTTGTGCATAGAAAGCCTGGGAAACCCATGCAACAGATGCCTGTAAAACTCACGCCATAACAGCTCATTGATCCAGCTGCCCACGCCTGGCTTGCCAGTGTTGATCTCGCCCGAATTCACTTGTCGGGCAGCCTCCAGGCATTGCCTCGGTGAAACCAGCCCCGCAGCCAGATAAGGTGACATCGTGCTGGTTCCATCGACGCCCGGAACATCCCGCAGAACATGGTATTGCTCGATTCGGCGGTTGATGAAACTGTCCAGGCGACTCATGACCGATGCGTGATCGGCGGGCCAGCGCTCGAGTATTCGTCCACTGGCCTGAAGCTCACGCTCATTGACCGGCCAACATTGTTCGATATCGTCGCAAAGATGCTGACGGCTGGCAATACGTAACGCCGGGGCAGGGATGCAAGCCTGTCCTAACTCCTGTATTCTTGTGGCCGCCGCCTTGGCAAACGGTGTAAACACTCGATAATAGTCACCCGAACCCGTCTTCAGTGAGCCTGGGGCCAGCAGTGTCTGGCCATCGTGCCCCATCAGTTCGATCGCATTTGACTTCAGTAAAGCATAGGCATCTCGATCCCGCTTGCGTTCATTGACGCCCTGTTCACGATTGCAGTGCACCC
>CAZBIN010000102.1:0-4715 GCA_964491995.1 uncultured Orrella sp. | reverse complement strand
TGCCGTACGTCTGACAAAATGAAACCATCGCTGAGGGCAGGTCTGACCAGCGCGCAACGCGAAGAAACTTCATCACCATCCCATGCTTTCCCAGCTTGGGGATCAAGTCCTTGATTGCTTCCCGCCAAAAAAGAATCTTGGCGGGTGCTTCGTCATGCGCAGCCCATTGCTCTGGCGAAATCACGAAAAAAGCAATCTGCGCCTCCTCCCGACAGGCTGCATCAAGCGCCGGGTTGTCTTCAAGTCGCAAATCACAGCGGAACCAGCAGGCAGACGTCACGATGGGTTAACCGCCTTTTTGTACTGCTTCAGATGCCACTGCTTGACAGCATCTAACGACCGGTTGACATGCTCGACAGGGCTAATGCCATCAAATACTGCAAGAATCGTCGCATCCGGCGCAATGACATACGAGATACGGTCAGCCATGCCCACCTGAATCCATTTTGCGGCATCGTAGGCCTTCATGATCGAGCGATCCAGATCCGCCGCTACCGCAAATTTGCCACCACAGGGGCCTTCAGAAAATGACTTGAGCGTCTGGATGTCATCACCCGAAACGCCTACGACGCTGGCATTCATCCCTTCAAACTCTCCCATACTCTGAGCAAACATCTGTGCCTCGATCGTGCAACCCGATGTGAAAGCCTTTGGATAGAAATAAACCACAACAGGACCCTTGCGAAGCGCTGCCCGCAGATCGAACTGGTATTGCTGACCCGCCAGTGCGGCAGGGGCCTCAAACAGGGGCGCTCGAGTGCCCGGGTTAAGTTGTGCCTTGACACTGCCCGCAAACAGCAGCAGTATCAGAAGCAGCATGGCCAGAACGGGTCGGCTATGCCTGTCGAACGGGCTCGTCATCAACAAATGGTTTGGTACATTCATCTCGATCACTTTTGCGGTCTCAACAAGATAAACGAAGAGTAGAGCATGTCAACACGAACGTCCAATAAAGCCCTGGCCGCGATCGCCTTTCTAGGATTTTCGGTCTGTTTTCAGACGGCATCAGCGCAAAGTGGCTCCTCAACCGGCTCGTCATCAAGCGCCTTGCAGACTCAGCGATCGGATCCCAGTCCGTATGGTGAGCCAATGACCCGGGAAGAGATTCTAAAAACATTTCAACGGGAAGCGAACGCTGCCTATGCCGAGGCGCGTCAAGCGTGTGCGATGATCAACGACAGCAAAGAACGCGAGATCTGCCTGGCCAGAGCAAAACTGCAGTTTGACCACGACATGCGTTACGCCGAGAAACGTGCCAATATGGGCTACTAAGCCCTTGGCATGTGCATTCTCAGGGTTCGGCGAGACATTTGGCGCACGCACCGATTCGAGAAAGACGCCTCGGAGAGGTAAGCTAACGGCTTTACTCTATTTCTGATTGCATGTGAGTGCAGAAGCTGGGGACATATGGATTCAAATATTCGACTGGCCTTTTTAGGGGCTGCGGGCACTGTGACTGGCTCCAAAACGTTGGTACGCTGGAAGGAGCACACGCTGCTGGTCGATTGCGGTCTGTTTCAAGGCTTCAAGAATTTACGCCAGTTGAACTGGATCGCGTTTCCATTCGATCCAAAGTCTCTGGAAGCGGTCGTGCTGACCCACGCCCATCTTGACCACAGCGGTGCCTTGCCTTTGCTGGTCAAGCAGGGTTACCGAGGGCCAATCTATGCATCGGCAGCGACAGTCGACGTGTGCAAAGTGCTGCTCAAAGACAGCGCAAAGCTTCAGGAAGAAGAAGCCGATTACGCCAATCGCCATCACACCAGCAAACACACGCCAGCCCAGCCGCTCTACAACAGCAAGGATGTCGAACTCACCATAAAACAGTTCAAGGCCATCGCATTCGACCAGACTCACGAGTTGCTACCCGAAATCCATGTCAGGCTTCAGCGTGCAGGCCACATACTAGGTGCGGCTTCGGTGCGGTTGAACATCGGATTACGCGAAATCCTATTTTCGGGCGACCTTGGCCGGGCAGATGCCCCTATCATGATGCCGCCAGAACCCGTTGGTGCACCTGATGTGGTCGTGATGGAGTCAACCTACGGCGATCGCACGCATCCTGAAAAAAAACCTGAAACGGAACTTGCCGAAATCATTAACGAAACCGTCAATCGGGGTGGGGCAGTGCTCATGCCAGCGTTTGCGGTTGGTCGTGCGCAGGTTCTACTGCATGCGATTGCACAGATGATAAATACCCGCGCAATCCCCGATATTCCGGTGTTCCTCGATAGTCCAATGGCAGTCAACCTGACCGAACTCTACGAAAAACACCATAAAGAGCATCGATTCAGCAAATCGGAGATCGCTGAGGCATTCAGCATCGCAAAAATGGTCAGAACAGTCGAGGAGTCCAAGACGTTAAACGCCTTGCGATATCCACGAATAATCGTTTCGGCGAGCGGCATGGCAACGGGTGGCAGAGTGCTTCATCATCTTAGAACCCTTGTCACAGATCACCGAAATTCGATCGTATTTGCCGGATTTCAGGCGGCAGGCACACGGGGCGCAAGAATGATTGCCGGTGAGCCTACCGTCAGAGTTTTTGGACAAGATCTGCCTATTCGCGCCAGTGTGTATTGCATCGATGGCTATTCAGCGCACGCAGATTCGACACAGTTGCTGCAATGGTTAGGCGCAGCGGAGCGCAAACCTGGAAGGGTCTTTTTGAATCACGGCGAACCGCAGGCAGCCGATCTATTGCGGCAGCGAGTCGAGCACGAGCTGGGGATCGCCTGCACGGTGCCGCTACTCGGAGAGCAAGTCGAGATTGGCGGAGTTTAAATATTTCACTTTAAATGTAATTTATTTAAATAATCACTCTAATTAAATTACTTAACATATTGTTTTTAAATAATATTTAATATCAAAAACAGATCAGGAAAGATGTGCAGCCCCTGCTTTTTTGGCTTGTCTGGAACGATCAACATACAATCAGGCATCTGGTCGCTCCTCAAGAAAAGCACCATTCCCGCTCGCGACCGTTCGGAACAAAAAATCAATGCAGCAACCCTCACTGGCATACAAAGAACTTGGTATAGACACATTGCAGGAGTATGTCGCCTTTCTGCAAAAAGACTGCCATATTGTCCGATCTGAAGGCATCGAAGCACAGACACGCGTCGAGCTCACTTGTTCAGGCAAGAGCATTGTTGCGACAGTGCATGTCATACACTCGAATCTGCTGGTGTGCGGAGAAATTGGCCTCTCAATGAGCGCCCGCAAGGCACTGGGCGTTGAACCTGGCGATGAGATCCTGATCAACCAGGCGCCAGCCTTGGACTCGTTAAGTCAGATGAGAGCAAAGATATACGGTCACCGACTGAATCGAAATGGTTTTGATGCAATCATGAGCGACATTTCGCGAAGTCGTTATGCCAATATTCACATTGCGGCATTTTTAACGGCCATGGCGGCACATAAAGCGAATTTGAATGAAGTTACCGACCTGACAGCAGCCATGGTCAATGTGGGTGAGCACTTGAACTGGGGGGTATCCCCCGTCGCTGACAAGCACTGCGTGGGGGGATTACCCGGAAATCGCACAACACCCATTATTGTGGCCATCGTCAGCGCATGTGGCCTGACCATGCCAAAGACATCCTCCAGGGCGATTACATCGCCAGCAGGCACGGCCGATGTGATGGAGGTCGTCACACCGGTAAATCTCCAGGTCGACAAGATGAAACAGGTCGTCAGAGAGCAGGGGGGGTGTTTCGTCTGGGGAGGGTCGCTTGCCCTCAGTCCGGCCGATGATCTGATGATCCGGGTGGCACGCCCTTTAGAACTTGACAGTGATGCGCAGTTGGTTGCGTCCGTGCTGTCCAAAAAGATTGCCGCCGGGGCAACCCATGTCGTGATTGATATACCTATCGGTCCGACCGCCAAGGTGCGCACTCGGGAACAAGCCGATCATCTCGAACAGATGCTGACCCACGTGGCATTTGCCAATGGACTGAACTTGCGAGTCGTTCGTACAGACGGAAGCGCTCCTGTGGGACGCGGCATCGGACCAGCCCTCGAAGCGAGAGACGTCCTTAAAGTGTTGCGATGCGAAGAAGATGCACCCAGGGACTTGAAAGACAGAGCCTTGCTACTGGCCGGAGAATTGCTGGAATTTTGTCAGGTGGTTCCCGCTGGCGATGGTCTCCAGAAGGCACAGCAGGTCCTGGAGTCCATGGACGCTCTGAAACAATTCAAATCCATCTGCCTTGCTCAAGGGGGATTTAACGAACCCCGGACAGCCTCATTGCAGTATGTCGTATGTGCAAATCAATCCGGGATTATCAAAACCATCGACAATCGTCGCTTGTCGCGTCTCGCAAAACTGCTGGGTGCACCAGAGGCTGCGACTGCTGGACTCGACCTACACGAAACACTCCATGCACAAGTCGAACTCGGGCAACCACTCTTTACCTTGCATGCCGAAACCGAGGGCGAGTTGAACTACGCAAAAGCCTATCTTGAATCACATCCACTGTATCTGATTGAAGCACAGTGATTTTTTCATATCTGACGCGCCGTGTAAGGCCTTTTAACCCTTGGCAAACCGGCGCGCTGAGGCAAGACAAATGCTTCGATTTAGCCACCCGTAATAACCGCATAATAAGTATTATGTAAAGTAAGGTCCGTAGATATCAATATCTGCTGATTTCTGGAAGAGCTATTGTCAAATCTAGTGTTCAGCAGGCCAGTCAGGCAACTTTCTGATTGGT
>CAZBIN010000101.1:431-10303 GCA_964491995.1 uncultured Orrella sp. | reverse complement strand
GATCCCGATTCCCAAACCATGCGAGACCATCTTGCAGATGGCGTCAAAGCTGCTGACCTTGACTCGGACTTTCCAAAGCGCTTGTGCCATTAGGGCAGCGGTATTGAGTTGCTTGTTGATTGCACTGCCCCCGTACCATCCGATGTAGTCGTGCTCAAGCGTTTGCTCAAATCGCCAGCTATCACGTTGAGTCAGAAGGTGCCCCGAAGGACATATCAGTACCAGACGATCCTGGCGGTACTTGACGATACAGACGCCCTGCAAGTCGTGAGCGTTGGTGAACACCCCCAGATCTGTTGCGTTGTCACGGACCATCTGGATCACATTCTCGCTGGTCTTCTCATCAACTTGCAGTTGAACGCCAGGATTGTCCTTGATGAATGTCAGTAGATCGTCGCTTAAAAACTGTGACATAGCGGAAGTGCTGGCGCAGACACGCACTACACCTTGACCACCGGCACAGAAATTGTTCATCAACAGAGGGATGCGCTCGAGTTCGTTGAGCGCGCCTTGAGCGAGTGAGCACAGCGCGAGCCCTGCCTCTGTAGGTTCCACGCCCCGATTGGTACGTCTGAGCAGCATCGCTTCGAGCGTTGATTCAAGATCACTGATCCGCTTGCTGACGGCGGTCGCGGCAATGTGATGTCTTTCGGCAGCAGCAGCGATGGATTTCTCCGTGACGACCGAGACGAAGAGCTTCAATGAGAAAGGATCGAGCTTTGACATGGATAGATACCCCCTATGCGTACAAACCCGCGCTCTTGTTTGACGACGGCACCCTCACCAAAGACTGATGGTCAAAACAGGTGCATTGATCGATCATGACATCAATATACCCTCATAACAGTGAAATTGGAGACTTGAGATGCAAGCGAATCCGGACATCATTCGTGTCTACTGGCAGCCTGGGTGCACGAGCTGTTTGCGCACCAAGGAGTTCCTGACGCGGTATGACATTCCGTTCGAGTCTCGCAATGTTCTGGGTGACCCTAAGGCCTACGAAGAGCTTTCGGAGTTTGGCTTGCGTCAGGTGCCGATTGTCACGCGTGGAAAAAAGTGGGCAAACGGACAAGTCCTAAAAGACGTGGCAGACCTGGTGGGTGTCAAGGGTGTCAGTCTTGCCATGCTGCCCGTCGATGAGCTCAAGCGCAGGCTGTTTCTGGTACTTGAATCTTCTGAGCGGTTCTTCAGGCAATTGCCGGATGCAGCTTTGCACAAACTGTTGCCCAACAGGCCGAGAAGCTACACGGATCTGGTTTATCACATCTTCAATAACGCCGACGCTTTCATTGAGGAGAAAGAGGGGATCTCGCTGATATTTGATTCTTACAACCGGTTTCCGGATCCGGCCGCCAATTCACGTGAAGACATTCTGCGCTACGCAGCTCATGTGCAGACGCGGGTCAAAGCGTGGTTTGATCAGGCCGAGGCGTCGAAATTCAACTGGAAGCAGAAAGCTGATGTGTACTACGGCGACCAGAATCAGCATCAGTTCCTTGAGCGAACTACTTGGCACAGTGGCCAGCATGCACGTCAGTTGATGTGGGTGCTGGAGGGCTTGGGCGTGAGCGTCGATCGCCCGTTGCCGCCGGAGACATTTGTGGGATTGCCAATGCCTGAGAAAGTGTGGGATGACGAAAAGATAGAGTCGTAAGGTCATGTTGCTGGCACGAAAATTGCGTCGCAGGAGTGTCACAGAAAATTGCTCGACAAGTTTCGTGATCAGGCTGTCTGACTATCTCCGGGAGTAAATGTTGTCGACTGATGCCCAAACAAAAGTACACCAGGCCTTTGAGAACATAGATCGCTGGAATCCACTGACTAACGCTTTGCTGGTGACCCGGAAGGAGTCTGCGTTTGCCAGTGCCAAGGTTCTGGATTCCAGGCAAGCGGCCGGGCAGTGGTGTGGTCTTCTGGCGGGTATGACAGTCTCTCTTAAAGACAATATAGACTGGGTGGGATCCCCTACAACAGCTGCTTCTATCATCTTGAAGGACAACTTTCCCAGAGCCAACGCCTTTATTGTCGAGCGTCTGCTTCAGGAAGGTGCAGTTTTGACGGGGAAGGCCAATCTGCATGAGTGGGTGTTTGGACCGACCAGCCAAAGTCAGCATTTCGGGCCAGTGAAAAATCCCTGGGATCCCCGGCGATTTGCCGGAGGTTCAAGCGGAGGTGCAGGGGCTTCGGTCGCGACTGGCATGAATCTGGTTTCCATCGGTAGCGATACGGGAGGATCGATCCGGATTCCGGCCGCATTTAATGGTCTTGCAGGCTTGCGACCTACGATCGGTCGCATTTCCCGCAGCGGAAGCATTGCCGTGAGTGCAAGGTTTGACAGCCTGGGTCCATTGGCCAGGCGAGTGTCGGACGTGGCAAGAGTCTTCATGGCAATTGCAGGCCACGACCCTGAGGATGCTTTCAGCGTTGACCGTCCGGTGCCGAATGTACTTAGAGACATCGATGTGCCGGTCAGGGGGATGCGCATTGGCGTGATGAGGCGCTGGTTTTTTGATGACATTCATCCCGAACTCAAGGCCAGCCTGGAACGGGCCATCGCGATTTACAAAGATTTGGGTGTTGAAATTGTCGACGTCGATCTGGGCGACGTTGAGAATGCTCAGCAGATGCTGGGTTTTCGGATCATTCTGGCAGACGCTTATGCGTTGCATGAGCAGCAACTTCAGGAGCGCCGAGCCGATTACGGCGATGATTTGCTGATCCGGTTCGATATCGGTCAGCGTGTGACCGGTGCCCAATACGCTCAGGCGCTTCGCTGGATAGAAGAATTCAATCAGCGCCTTGAGAAAGTATTTAAGTCCGTGGATGCGTTGCTGCATCCGACCACGCCTGCGCCTGCCCCGGAGATTGCCGGTATGGATTATGCAAGAGCGATTCGTGCCATCCCGAAATTTACTTGTGTCTACGCGGCTGCTGGGCTTCCTGCACTGGCGCTACCCTGCGGCTTTACCCAGGAGGGGATGCCCCTGTCCATGGAACTGGCGGCAGCTCCATTTGCTGAACAAAATGTCTTGCGTCTGGGTCATGCCTTTCAACAGACGACTGATTTTCATTTGCGTGAACCTGATATCTCAAAATTCGCCTGAGGCCATGAAATCCTTAGTTTTGTGTACCTGCAGTCCTGTTGTTACTGATGTATTCCATGAGGAGCTTGAGGAAAATGAAAAAACGGCAATTTCTGGCATCTATGCTGGTCGGTGGTCTTCTGGTTAGCGCAGCCCCTGTGATGGCGCAGGACTATAAACCCATGCGACTCAAGGTTGCATCGAACTACCCGGCCACTTCTCTGTTTAGCAGGGTTCAACAACACTATTTTGATCAGGTGACCAAGGAAACTGGTGGCAAGGTCACTTTCGAGTGGTTCTATGGTGGTGTTCTGCTCAAGGCAACTGACATTTTTCCTGGAATGAGTCGTGGCGTCGTCGATATTGGATATACCGTGCCAGCCGCCTTCAATCCCAGAGAATATCCGCTGGCAGACATTACGCTGCCGTTTGTGACGGAGAATCCTGGCGCAGCCAGTATGGCGTTTCGTGACTGGTATAACAGTAACCCGGCACTGCAGAACGAGTTTCAGAAGAACAATGTTCATCTGCTCCTGACCTTGCCAGCCGCTGAGAACGTGCTCTGGAGCATGAAGAAAGTTTCGGTCGCTGAAGACCTTAAAGGTATGAGGATCCGTACTCTTCTGGGTCCGGCGGACGCATTGACTGCAATGGGTGCCACTGCTGTGACCGTACCCTACACAGATGCCATTGACTTGCTGTCGCGTGGTGGTGTTGATGCTATCTCCACTACGCCATTTGAGCAAGGTGTGATGGACGGGCTGCCGAACATGGTCAACTACCTCTCACCTGCTGCTCGCATGGGAATCTTTGCGACTGTCATGACCGGCATCAACCTTGAGCGCTGGAAGTCGTTCCCCAAACCGTTGCAGGATATTTTTACCAAAGCGGCCAATGATGCGCTGATGTTCTACATCAAGGAGCAGAGTGCCGAGGCTGACAAGTCAGTTGACATTCTTCTCGCATCAACAAAAGTCGAAGTTGTGCCCATGACCCCTGCCGAGGAGAAACGCTGGAAGGAGATGACCGAGGCTGCGATTACTCAGAAGTACCTCGATAAGGCCAAGCGAGCTGGCGCAGACGGCCAGCAGCTCATCAACAGCTACGTCGAGCTGGTACGCAAGTATGAGAAAGAGTTTCCTTACGTGACCGGCATTGACCGCTACATGAGCAAGAAGACCAAATGAGTACAGGCGCCTGCGTTCTGAGGGCAGCGCAGCGGATCAGTGATCTGTGCAATGCATTGGCACGGGTCACTGGGCTGCTGATCATTCTGCTGATGCTGGGGGTGGTCCTGGATGCAATGCTCAGGGGTGTTATGGGCGTTGCAATCTGGGGTGTTCTTGAACTCAGTGTCCTTCTTTTGCTGGCGCTGATCTATTTTGGACTTCCTTCGACGTTATCACTTCGCGAGAACTTTCGGGTCTCCATCGTGGCGGACAGTCTGCCACGATGGCTGGAGACTCTGATTGCCTGGTTGCTTCTTGCCTTGCAACTGGCAGTTCTTGGCATGCTGGCCTGGTTCACCTGGCGAAGTGCAATTTATTCGTTTCAGCGTGAAGAGGTCGCGATTGGTCTGGTCGAAATTCCTCTCTGGCCCATGAGAACCACGGTTGCTCTGGGCTTTTCTATTCTGGTTTTACAGACCATCGTGCTGGTTGTTGAACTTGCATTCAAAGGCCAGCATCCCTACGCAGTGGATCTGGAAACAGAATTGCGTGATGAACTGGGTGATCCAAATCTATGAGTCCGACTGAACAGGGTTTGTTGCTGGTTATCAGCTTGTTCGGGTTGCTGGCTGTCGGGTTTCCGATTGCACTGGCACTGCTGTCAACCGGTCTGCTGGGTATTCTGGCCATGAATGGCTGGAGTTCTGCCGATTATCTGCTGGGCACATTGCCGTATTCCATTACGGCCGAGTTTGCTTTTATTGTCATCCCGTTGTTTCTTTTTATGGGTCACATGTCGTACTCCGCAGGCATTTCAGCTAAAGGGTTCAAGGCTGCGACGGCATGGTTTGGACACTACACTGGCGGGCTGGCGATGTCTGCAGTAGTTGCGTGCGGTGCGTTTGCCACAGTTTCGGGATCGTCGATCGCTACAGCAGCGACTGTGTCCAAGATTGCGATACCAGAGCTTTTGAAAGCGGGATACAGTAAGCAGCTCTCGGGCGCCTGCGTGGCGGTTGGCGGTACGCTCGGGGTCTTGATTCCGCCGTCAACCATCATGGTGCTTTACTCGATTGCAACCGAAACTCCGATACCGGAGCTCTTCATTGCGGGTGTCGTGCCAGGCGTTCTGACTATCGCGGTCTATGCGGTTGGCATCTGGCTCATGGTCAGGCGTGACCCAAAGATGAAAGTGCTCACCATGCAACCACGGGTCGGTTTGAGGGAGCGGATGAAGATTACGTTTTCTTCCTGGGAAATCCTGCTGATCTTTGGTGCAGTGATGGGTACTCTCTATACAGGTGTCGCGACTGCAAGCGAAGCTGCTGGCATCGGTGCGCTGGCAGCACTGTTTATCGCTGTGGTCCGGGGAACAGGGATGAAGGAGATCAAGGCTGGCCTGCAATCGTCAGGGTCGAGCACAGCGTCGATTTTCTTCCTGATCATTGGTGCCGGTGTTTTCAGTGCGGCACTGGCCACCACTCAGCTTCCCCAGAGCCTTGCCGTTTGGGCTGTTGGCCTTGATCTTCATCCAGTCGTGTTGCTGATATGTTTGCTGATTCCTTTCCTGATCCTGGGATGTTTTGTGGATGCAGCGTCCATGATTCTATTGACCATGCCGGTGGTGTTTCCGATCGTCAAACAGGCAGGTATTGATCCAGTCTTGTTTGGAATCCTGGTGGTCAAGATGTCCGAGATTGGCTGCATCACTCCGCCCGTGGGCCTTAACGCTTTTGTCGTTGCAACGACAAATCCCGAAATCAAAGTACGGGAAATCTTTCAGGGCATCATGCCTTTCTTCTTCATGGAGCTGCTGATTGTCGGTTTATTGATTGCATTTCCATCGATCACATTATTTGCCATTCGTTAAATTTACTTAATCATTGACTTTCCGTCTCTGGAGAAACCATGTCTGATCTTGATATCTATAAAACACAGCATTTTGGCCAAAAAATTGGTTTTGGAAGGCAGTCAGCCCTATTGATCATAGACTTTCAAGTTGGTTTTTCAAAGGCAGAGGTGCTTGGCGGTTTCAATATCAATCAGGCGATCGACTGCACCGCCAAATTACTGGCTGCCGCGCGACAGGCCAAGATTCCAGTCGCGCACGTACGCTATGCCACGGAGTGTGATGGTGTAGATATCGGTACTTTTGCTCTGAAGGTACCATCGCTCAAGAATCTTTCGCCGGACTCGCTCGATGCCCAGTTTGTCGATAGCGTCAAACCAGCCAAGGGTGAGTGGGTTTCACTCAAGCGTCACAGCTCAGCATTTTTCGGTACCAACCTGGCGTCGTGGCTGAGCTTTGTGGGTGCGGATACGCTGCTGATTACGGGTTGCACCACCAGTGGTTGTGTGCGGGCAAGCACGGTCGACGCATCGGCCTACGGACTTCGTCCCATGGTTGTGACCGACTGTGTCGGTGACCGAGCCGAGGGACCGCATCACGCCAGCATCTTTGACATGGGGCAGAAGTATGCTGATCTGATCACATCTGAAGAGGCGATGGCGCATTTCAAATCCAGCAAAGTTGGGTAAATGCCTGGATACGTCATGGTCGTAAAGACTGATACTGCCAGGTGCGAGACCTGGTGAGAGGGTTTGCATGGTTGAAAAGCAAAATTCCCCGGCACTGTCAGGACTGAAGGTGATTGACATCTCCACTTTCATTGCTGGACCTTTCTGTGCCGTTCAGCTCGCTGAGTTTGGTGCAGAAGTCATCAAGCTGGAATTGCCAGTTACTGGCGATCCTTTGCGCAAGTTTGGCACACTGACAGAGTGTGGTGATTCATTGCCATGGTTGTCAGAGGCTAGAAACAAACAGTCCATCACCCTGGATTTGCGTAAACCTCGGGGTGCGGAGATTTTCAAGCGGCTCTTGGCAGACACGGATGTGCTGATAGAGAATTTTCAACCAGGAACGCTCGAGAAGTGGGGTCTGGGATGGGATGTTCTGAAGGAAGTCAATCCCCGCCTGGTGTTTCTGCGCATCTCGGGTTACGGTCAAACGGGTCCCTATAGTCACCGACCAGGATTTGGCCGGATCGGCAACGCGTTTGGGGGATTGTCTTATCTTGCAGGGTTTCCTGACAGTCAGCCGGTCACCCCGGGATCAGCAACCATTCCAGACTATCTTGCGGGCGTGTTTGGCGCGTTCGGGGTGATGGTCGCGCTCGAGGCGTTGCGCAAGACAGGTGCAGGGCAGGTCATTGATATCGGACTTTACGAGCCAGTTTTTCGGATTCTGGATGAGCTCGCGCCAGCATTCCACCGCAGCGGCTTTATTCGAGAGCGCATGGGTTCCGGGACGGTGAATGTTGTTCCACACAATCACTATCCAACGAAAGATGGCAAGTGGCTTGCCATAGCCTGTACCAGTGACAAGATATTTGAAAGACTTGCTCAGGCAATGGGCCAACCCGATCTGGCCGGTGAGCAGATCTGGGGCTCGGTTAAGCGTCGTGAGGCGCAGCGCAGCGAGGTTGACGCTGCTGTGTCCCGATGGACTCAGTCAATGAACCGTTCAGACCTGATAGATCTGTGCGAACAGTTTCAGGTCCCATGCGGACCGGTTTACCGGATTGATGAAATATTCGAAGATCCTCAGTATGAGGCGAGACAGAATATTCTCTTTTTCGATGACGAGCGTTCAGGCAGACAGGCCGTGCCTAATGTGGTGCCGAGGCTGTCTGAGACACCTGGTGAGGTTCGCTCGCTCGGCCCATCGCTAGGGGCCCACAACGAGCTGATTTATAAGCAAAGGCTTGGTTTGTCGGATGAGGTCATGAGACTGTTGCGATCTGAAGGTGTGATCTGAGCGTTTGCGGATCCGGGCTTGAGTGCTTAGGGTGTCTGCAGTTTGTCCTGCGTGCAATGCCGGCCTGAATGCGGGATATCACTCAGAGCCGATTCCTTGCATCCGCTGGTGAAAGCTGCCATTCTGGTGCTGCTTCGTTCTTACGATGCAACAGCAATATGCGCGAGTTGGGATCGGCTGCAACAGAAAGGATAGATGGCTGTCGTTGTCTCCAAATTCAAGGTTGTCGCGCAAGGAAATTGTTCGAGGACAAAGTCACACAATAGGGAAGCGCAAGACACTCGAGTGGTCTACATCCAGTCATTTGAGAATCAGGAGGGGCTGATCCGATGCTGAGCCGCCAAAGAGTGGCTGTCGGTCATTAGCAGTCAAAAGCATAATTTCAATTGAGGAGACACAATGAATCAAAACAAGCGTACGTTCATCAAGTCGGTACTTGCAGCATCGGTCGCAGCAGGCGTGCCATTTTCGATGGCAAACGCGCAGCAGACCACATGGCCCAACGGTAATGTCAGGTTGATCGTGCCTTTCGGTGCGGGCGGTTCGGTTGATCGATTCACTCGTGGTTTGGCGTCGTACTGGGAAAAAGGGCTCAATGGCCGCTCTTTCATCGTCGAGAATCGCGGTGGAGCTGGCGGTATGCTGGGAGCACGCACTTTCATGGGTGCTCCCAAGGATGGCAGCGTGCTGTTTGCAGGTATTCAACCCACGTTGAGCATGAATATCGTCACTCAGAACCCTGACTTTTCTCTCGATGACTTCGTATTCGTGAACATTGAGCAGCGGGACTATTCTTCGATTACTGTGCGTGCCGACTCAAAATACAAGACCATTCAGGATCTGGTCGATGACATTCGTGCCAATCCTGGAAAAATCAAGTTGTCGATGATTCCTGGTTCGGGTACTTATCTTTTCGGGTTGGCTTTTGTCAAAGAGCTGGGCCTCAAGCCCAACATCGTGACGTTTAACGGCGGTGGTGAGCAGCGAACGGACCTGCTCGGAGGACACAGCGAGGCCATGGTGGCCTCCGCGTACGGAGACATGGTGCTTGGTGACAAAGTTCGCGTGCTGGCTGTGTCCTCAGCTGACGTATTTCCGGGCTGGCCCAACGCAGTCCCGATTACCAAGGCTTATCCCAACATCAAGATCCCCCCGATTGGTGACAATCGTTTCATTGCCGTACACAAAGAGTTCGCACAGAAGAATCCCAAGGCATTCGAGGCGCTTGTGGCGAGCTATAGCGCTACGTTTAACAGCCCGGAGTATCAGGAATACATCAAGAAGCAGGGTTCGGATCTGATCTCTGCCAACAGGGGGTCAGAGGAGTCGACGAAAATGGTCAAGGAGTTACACGATGTGGTGGTCGAGTTTAAGGACGCGTTAACCGGAAACTGAGGCAGGAATGGCTGCGTCTGGCTGACGCGGCCATTGATTTCCTAACCTGAGTCTGAGTCCCACTGACTTGCATTGATCATCTTCATCCGGATGATGGTCAGCTTTTTTATCCCCTGATGAGCGAACATGTCCTGGATCAAAGCGATAAGTCGTGTCAAATCTGAGTTGCTGGTTCTGTTGCTTCTCTTCGGCTATGCGACGTATTACTACATAGAGGTCTATTCCCTGCCTTCTCGCACGATCAACTTACTGCTGATTGGTCCGGTTTACTACGTCTTGGCAATCAGCACGGTTCTGATGGTTTTTTTCAGAGTCAGAGAAGCATTAAGACACGATCAAAGCGTCAGTAAGTCTGAGCGCAGGCATGACCTTGATCAAAGCGATGGGTCGGATGATGAAACCTCCGGC
>CAZBIN010000101.1:0-421 GCA_964491995.1 uncultured Orrella sp. | reverse complement strand
TGCTGCTACTCGATACGGTCGGGTTTGTGGTCAGCTCGTTTCTGTATCTCAGTGTGCTGATCTTTCTGCTGGGGACACGGTCGATTTCGCTGACACTTGTCTTGCCGGCCGTGGTGGTTGGTTTTCTGTATCTGAGCATGACCGTGTTTCTCAAATTTCCTCTGCCGCAAGGTTTCCTGATCTAGCCCTTCAATGACTCATCGGTGAATACTTTATGTCTGAACTAACGTCTTTGTGGGCCGGAATTTCGCTTCTGGCAGACTGGCAAGTTATCTTGATGATGATTCTTGGTCTGCTGTTCGGGATCATCACCGGGGCAATCCCAGGATTCAGTACCCCTTTGGCCATCAGTGTCATGCTTCCGCTGACTTTCGGGATGGAGGCGCTCGAGGCTATTGTCTTTCTGACTTGCATTTATGCG
>CAZBIN010000100.1:0-10333 GCA_964491995.1 uncultured Orrella sp. | reverse complement strand
GTATCCGTAAAATACCGTCTTCCCAGTCGATCAATTCGGAATCAAATTGTCCACAAGTCGCTACGATGAAGCTTCGATCCGGGTACTCAAGGGCCTGGAGCCGGTCCGGCAGCGCCCCGGCATGTATACCCGCACCGAGAATCCGCTGCACATTATTCAGGAGGTCGTCGATAATGCGGCTGATGAAGCTCTGGCAGGTTTTTGCAAGCGCATTGATGTGACCCTCCATGCGGATTCCAGTGTGACCGTGCAGGATGACGGTCGCGGTATTCCTGTCGGTTTGCATCCCGAGGAGAAAGCGCCTGTTGCAGAGCTTGTTTTTACGAGATTACACGCGGGTGGCAAGTTCGAGAAGCACTCCGGCGCAGGAGCCTATGCGTTTTCTGGTGGTTTGCACGGCGTCGGAGTATCTGTCACGAATGCGCTATCCAAACGACTCGAACTCACGGTCTGGCGCGATGCTGGCGAGCATCAGATGGTTTTTGAGCAAGGAAATGTCGTTCAGGAACTTCACCGGACAGCAGACGTTACGCGCAAGGTCACTGGCACTCGTGTACGACTCTGGCCTGAGAGTCGCTATTTTGATTCTGCGATTTTGCCCGGCAATGATCTGATTCGGTTGCTGCGTAGCAAGGCTGTGCTTTTGCCGGGGATCACGGTCACTCTCACGAATGAGAAGTCGGGCGAGCAGCAAATCTGGCAATACAAGTCAGGACTGACCGGTTATCTGGGCGACGAGGTGGGGCAGGATGGTTTGATCGTGCCTCTCTTCTCTGGCGAACAGTTCGCGACTGAAGACGACGATGCGTTTGCGCCCGGTGAGGGGGCCCAGTGGGTGGTCGCCTGGAGCGAGGACGGTTCCATGTTCCGCGAGTCCTATGTCAACCTGATTCCTACGCCAGCAGGCGGCACCCATGAAGCAGGGCTGCGCGAAGGATTGTTCACGGCGGTCAAGAGTTTTGCAGAAATGCACAGTCTTCTACCCAAAGGCACCAAACTTTTGCCTGAGGATGTCTTTTCAAGGGTGAGTTTTGTACTTTCCGCGAAGGTGCTCGATCCTCAGTTTCAGGGCCAAATAAAAGAGCGACTCAACAGCAGAGATGCGGTGCGACTGGTGAGCGGGTTTGTGCGCTCAGCTTTGGAATTGTGGCTGAACCAGCATGTTGAGTATGGTAGAAAGCTGGCCGAACTTGCGATACGACAGGCCCAGGCCAGATCCCGGGCGGCGCAAAAGGTCGAGAAGCGTAAGAGTTCTGGTGTGGCCGTACTGCCTGGAAAGCTGACTGACTGTGAATCTACGGATATCGCCCGCACCGAAGTTTTTCTGGTTGAGGGCGATTCGGCTGGCGGTTCGGCCAAGATGGGACGTGACAAGGCATTTCAGGCGGTGCTACCTTTGCGTGGCAAGGTCTTGAATGCATGGGAGGTTGATCGCGACCGGCTGTTCGCCAATAACGAGATTCATGACATTTCAGTCGCGATTGGGGTTGATCCTCACGGATCTGGTGATCAGCCAGATCTCACGGGTCTACGCTATGGACGCATTTGTATCCTTTCAGATGCGGATGTGGATGGCTCGCATATCCAGGTTCTTTTGTTGACGCTTTTCTTCAAACACTTCCCCAAACTCGTTGAGCTTGGGCATGTGTATGTTGCCAGGCCCCCCCTGTTTCGAGTCGATGTCCCAGCCCAAGGTAAGCGCCCGATGCGCAAATTTTATTGTCTGGATGAGGGCGAACTCGACGCGTTGCAGGACAAGTTGCGCCAGGAAGGTGTGCGCGATGGCAGCTGGTCGATTGGTCGCTTCAAGGGTCTCGGAGAAATGAGTCCGGAGCAGCTATGGGAAACCACAATGAATCCGGATACGAGACGTTTGCTGAAAGTGTCCTATGGCGAACTTGGATTCAATCAGACGCGTGATCTTTTTACGATGTTGATGGGCAAGGGCGAGTCTTCGCAGCGGCGTCTCTGGATTGAAGAGAAGGGCAATATGGCTCAGCTCGATCTTTGATCTGACGGACTTGACTATCGATGTACCAATACTGAAGGTAGTAACTTTTAATGACTGACGTCAATCAAGCCTCGCTCTTCGACTTCGACTCGGATGACACCCTATCGCTTGGTCTTTACGCAGAGCAGGCCTATCTCGACTATGCCGTGTCAGTGGTGCGAGGCAGGGCATTGCCCGATCTGGGTGACGGGCAAAAGCCGGTGCAGCGACGAATTCTTTATGCCATGCAGGCGATGGGGTTGGCGGCTGGTGCCAGGCCTGTAAAGTCGGCTCGAGTCGTGGGTGATGTACTCGGCAAATATCACCCGCACGGAGATCAGGCTGCCTACGATGCGCTGGTGCGCATGGCTCAGTCGTTCACCCTTCGTTATCCACTGATTGATGGCCAGGGCAATTTCGGTTCGCGTGATGGTGATAATGCGGCGGCAATGCGATACACCGAGGCACGTTTGACGCCTTTCGCTAGATTGTTGCTCGATGAACTCAATGAAGGTACGGTGGACTTCGTACCGAATTACGATGGTAGTCAGGTGGAGCCGGCTGCTTTGCCTGCCCGTCTTCCTGTGATGTTGCTAAATGGTGCATCAGGCATTGCTGTGGGTATGGCTACTGAGATCGTGTCTCATAACCTGCGTGAGGTGGCTCAGGCATGTGTCGCTGTGGCCAAGAACGCGGAGATTTCTGATCGAGAACTCATGAGAATCATTCCCGGTCCAGACTTTCCGGGAGGCGGCCATGTTATCAGTTCACCCGAAGATATCGCACAGGTCTACGCCACCGGTCGGGGCTCATTGAAGGTACGCGCTCGCTGGCAGTTTGAGGAGATGGCGCGTGGGCAGTGGCAGTTGGTGGTTACGGAACTGCCGCCAGGGACATCAGGTCAGAGAGTGCTTGAGGAGATTGAGGATATCACCAATCCGAAGCTCAAGGCAGGTAAGAAGTCACTCACTCCGGAGCAGCAGCAGGCCAAGGCGCAGATGCTTGGTTTGCTAGACGCGGTTCGCGATGAATCGGGCAAAGAGGCATCTGTGCGACTGGTGTTTGAGCCCAAAACATCTCGTATTGACCGGGACGAGCTCATCACGACTTTGCTGGCGCAAACAAGCCTGGAATCGAACGCATCGGTGAACCTGGTTTGCGTGGGTACGAATGGTCTGCCGCGCCAAAAATCTTTACGCGAGGTTTTGGTCGAGTGGGTCGAGTTTCGCAGTCAAACCATGCTCAAGCGCAGCCAACACAGGCTTAATGCTGTTGAAGACCGCATACATGTCCTAGAAGGGCGAATGATCGTCTACCTGAACGTGGATGAGGTTATCAAGACCATCAGGGAGTCCGATGAGCCTCGTCAGGCTCTTATGCAACGTTTTAACCTGACACAGCGTCAGGCCGAGGATATTCTTGAAATGCGCTTGCGCCAGTTGGCGCGTCTGGAAGGGATCCGCATAGAGCAGGAACTCGAAGCCAAGCGCAAGGAGGGCTTGCAGCTCAGGGAGCTGATCGACAAGCCAGCGGCACTGCGTCGACTGATGATCCGGGAGATAGAGGCTGATGCCAAGCAGTATGGTGACGACCGAAGGACCTTGATCGAACCTGCTCAGCGTGCAGTCCTGGAGGTGAAAGTCGTTGATGAGCCAGTGACCGTTATTATCTCTTTAAAGGGGTGGGTACGTTGCAGGCAGGGATATGGGCATGATGTATCCCAGTTCGGTTTCAAGAACGGTGACAGCTGCTATGACACGTTCGAGTGCCGCAGTACCGATCAGCTCATTGCAATTGGGTCAAATGGCCGGGTTTATGCTGTTCCGGTTTCAAGTCTTCCTTCTGCCAGAGGTGATGGCAGCCCTGTGACGGCTATGATCGATCTTGAATCTGGTACGCAAATCGCACATTTTCTGGTGGGCCCTGAACAGTCCAACTGGTTGTTTGCCAATTCCGCTGGATTTGGTTTTCAAGCACCTCTGCGCGCATTGAGTTCGAGGCAGAAAGCGGGCAAGCAATTCATCACCCTCGATGACGGTGAGTCGCTGCTCAGGCCGCTTCAGATCCCTTCACAAGCCAGTCATGTGGCGTTGCTGTCGTCGAGCAACCGTCTTGCCGTGATTGGTCTGGCGGAAGTTAAAAAACTTACCGCTGGTGGGCGTGGAACCATGCTTATGGCTCTTGACGCACCAGATGTCCTTGCGCAAAGGGCGACGGTTGACCACCAAGGCCTGCGTGTTGAAGGTGTTTATCGGAACCAGCAACGAATTGATACTCTCAGCGGTGATACGCTAGAGCCCTACCTTACCAAGCGGGCACGCAAAGGCAGGTTGTTTCAGACCCGTCTCAAGTCCGCTGTCTTGTTAAACCCACAGACCCCAAGTCTCTGAATTCGTTAATTATGGCAACCTATCAAATCAAGATTCAACCTAGCGAGCACCAGTTCAGCGCCACGGAAGATCAAAGCGTGCTTGATGCTGCTCTGTCCGCTGGTATTGTGCTTCCTTACAGCTGCCGTAGCGGCGCTTGCTCGAGTTGTAAAGGCAAGGTGGTCTCCGGAGATTACGAGGCTGGCAACGCGCCCGGGCAGGTGCTGGCTCCCGATGAGATCGAGGCTGGTTTTACTTTGCTTTGTCAGGCCAGACCGCGTTCGGATATGGTTATCGAGTCACGAGAAGTGCGCATGGCGTCAGACATCCAGATTCGCAAGTTGCCGGCGCGCGTCGTCGGCATTCAGATGCCTTCCCATGACGTCGCCGTGCTGACATTGCAGCTTCCGGCAACCGAAACGTTTCGCTTTTATGCTGGCCAGTACATTGATCTGCTCCTCAAGGATGGAAAGCGGCGCAGTTTTTCAATGGCAAATTCGCCAGATAATGCAGCTCAACTGGAACTCCACGTGCGCCACATGCCGGGGGGGTATTTTACGGATCATGTGTTTGGTGCCGGCGCGACCCAAATGAAAGAGCGAGAAATCCTTCGGTTCGAGGGTCCGCTTGGATCGTTCTTTCTTAGAAACGAGACTGACAAACCGATTATCTTTCTGGCTAGCGGCACTGGCTTTGCTCCAATCAAGGCGATCATTGAGCAGATGATTGCTCAACGCAACACCCGTCCGGTTACGCTATATTGGGGAGGGCGCCGTCCGAGTGACCTTTACATGGATGAGCTTGCCCGTAGCTGGCAACAACAGCTCCCGGGAATGAAATACATTCCAGTCGTTTCCGATGCCTTGCCGCAGGACAACTGGACCGGGCGTACAGGGTTTGTCCATCAAGCCGTTCTGGCTGATTTTTCGAATCTGAGCGGTCACGAAGTCTATGCCTGTGGTAATCCAGCGATGGTGGAGGCTGCTCGCAAGTCGTTTTGTGGCGACAGTGGGTTGCCGGAAGATGCTTTTTTCA
Source organism: uncultured Orrella sp. (assembly GCA_964491995.1). Lineage (GTDB taxonomy): Bacteria > Pseudomonadota > Gammaproteobacteria > Burkholderiales > Burkholderiaceae_B > Algicoccus. The sequence continues at coordinate 4,939 of CAZBIN010000100.1, read as the reverse complement.
TGGACGCATTCACACCAGCGGCTGACGCCACTTAAGGCTGGGGCTAAACTGTGTTGTTGCAGTTTATCGGCGAGAGGCGATTTCCATGAAAGTTGTTGTGCTTGGAAGCGGTATTTTAGGTACCAGCTCTGCCTGGTGGCTTCGTCAGGCGGGGCACGATGTTGTTGTGATTGATCGCGAAACAGGCCCTGCTCAGGAAACTTCGTTTGCAAATGGTGGACAGATATCGGTTTCCTATGCCGAGCCGTGGGCCAACCCTCAGGCCCCTCTCAAATTGCTCAAGTGGATTACCAGGGATGATGCGCCCTTGCTGTTTCGTCCTCAGTTTGACTGGCGACAGTGGATGTGGGGTCTTGCTTTTCTAAGAGAGTGCCTGCCATCGCGACTTTCGCCAAACATTGAAGCGATGGTTCGACTGGCGCAGTATAGTCATGACACTTTGAAGCAAATGCGCCAGTCCCTCAATCTGGATTACAACCATCTCGAGCTTGGGATTCTTAATTTTTACCGTGATCCGAAAGAGTTTGAAGGTTCCCAAAAAGCTGCCGATGTGATGCGAGATTTTGGTGTGGACCGTCGCGTGATTACGGCAGATGAGGTCGTGGAGATAGAGCCAGCACTCGCTCCTCATAGGGCATCAATCGTTGGAGGGGACTTTACGGCCAGTGATGAAAGTGGTGATGCGCGTCTTTTTACGCAGCGGCTGGCTGGACTGGCACAGGCCAAAGGCGTTGAGTTCAAGTTCTCGACGCGAATTACCCGGATCATCTGTGAGCGGGGGAAGGCTGCGGCAGTGGAGGTCATCGGCGATGATGGGGCCTACCGTCGGATCGATGCGGACGCATTTGTAGTGTGTCTTGGTAGCTTCACACCTCAACTCATGCGTCCCCTCGGTATTCAATGCCTGATTTATCCAACCAAAGGTTATTCGGCGACTTTCCCGATTCTTGATCTGCAGGCTGCTCCCAGAGTCAGTCTGACGGACAGTAAGAACAAGGTTGTTTATTCCCGGCTTGGCAATCAGCTTCGTATGGCGGGCACTGCGGAGCTTTCGGGATATTCCCGGACCCTGAGCCCGGTTCGCTGTCAGGCGATGACTGAGCAGGCTCGGGAGCTCTTCCCTGATATTCTTGATTTTGATAATGTGAGCTACTGGTCCGGGTTGCGTCCATCAACCCCATCGAACGTGCCAATCATCGGGCGCACCAGAATTCCGAATCTTTATCTGAACACGGGTCACGGTACTCTGGGCTGGACTATGGGAGCGGGATCCGGGCGTGCGGTGGCTGATATCGTGAGTGGTTTGAAACCAGAGCCGGCCTTTCCGTTTGTTGGTATCTGATTGATTTAGCGGTTTTCTGTCCGGTGAAATGGCTGGGCGTTTTCAGGAAGGATGTTTTTGTGGATTATTCGATGCGAAATCTTATGACAGCGGGCATTTTAATGCTCGGAGGTAGTGCGGTTTGTGCTCAGGCAGTCGAGATCGAAGTCTGGCATTCGCTGACAGGAGCCAACAGGGAATCATTCGAGCGACTCGTGTCACAGTTTAATAGCCAGCAAAAGGCCGTCAACGTTGATGTCACCCGATTCTCGAGCCAGGCCGATCTGGTCAAAGCGGCTCAAAGCGCCGTTAAGGGGGATCGCAAGAAACCTGATCTGGTTCAGTTGCATGATACGCACGCACCTGAAGTGATCGCGAATCATCGTGACATCATGCCGTTGCATCAGTTGCTCAGCCGTCATCCGATTCCTGACTCCTCCTGGTTTCTGAACAAGACAAGCTCCTTTGTTCGCGATGACAAAGGTCGTCTTTTGGCATTTCCGCTAATGGCAGAAATCCCTGTCATGTACTACAACCTGGATGCGTATCGCAGCGCAGGTCTTGACCAGAAGAAACCTGCCCAGACCTGGGCTGATCTGCAGGGACATTTACTGGCTCTAAGAAACGTCGGTAATTTTCGGTGTCCGTACGCTTCAAGTCATCAGGTCAACGTTCATCTGGAGAACCTTTCTGCAGTCAATGGAAAACTCTATCTCACTCCGGATAATGGTCTGAGTGGTGCGCGTAATCTGTCGTTTAATTTTGGTACGTTGCACGTGCGCCACCTTGCGCTGATGGTGAGCTGGAAGAAGACGGATCTGTTGCCGATTAGCGCTGACACGGACGGTCCTGACAAGGATTTTGCAGAAGGCCGCTGCGCTGTGTTGACCAGTACGTCATCTGCGGTTGGCGCCTTGCGTGCATCGGGTGTGCGCTTCGGGATTGCGCCGCTTCCTTACCATGGCCAGGAAGCGAAGTCATCAGGAGCACCGTTTGTTGGTGGTGGAGCTCTTTGGTTGATCAACGGTCAGTCCGCTCAGCGTAACAAGGGATCAGCAGATTTTCTGGCATATCTATCGACACCGGTCATAGCGGCAAAATGGCATCAGGAGACAGGTTTCCTGCCGCTGACGGATGCTGCGTTCCGGGCTGCCGATGTGTCTTTTTATGACCGTATTCCGGGAGCCCGCGATCTGATCGCAGGGCTCCAGAAGGCCAGCACCAAAGACAGTCGAGGGTTTCGTGCGCCGCATTACCCACGTGCACGCGTGATTCTGAATCAGGGATTTGATCGTGCCATGAATGATCAATCGCCACCGATGGCCGCCTTGCAGGATGCCAAGGGTCCAGCCGATCAGATGATCAGAACTGGCAAGTAACTAAGCAGCTGCTTTTTCTGTCTTTCATTTTTCAGAAAAGGCCGGTTTGATACCCATCAAGACCACAGTGGTTTACCCACTGTGGTCTTTTCTATTGTTGGCCTACACAATTGTTTGATTATCACGTAAAGCGCATGATGCCTGCCTCAGCCAACTGAGGGGAACTCATGGGCAGGTGTTGTGTTTGTGTGGTGATGTCGATTCTGACTGGATCAATGGCGGTGTCAGGTTGCACCTCTGATTCCGAACGGTCCACTCATCACACGGGTCTGCCAGTTGGCAGAATGCAGCTCATCGGGGAGCCGGACTTTGACTGGTATTTGAGCGGTGACCGCAGAGTGGCTCCGTTGCAAGTATTTTCTGATGATTGGCGAGTCTGGTTGCAGTGGCATCCCGGTCAACCACAGCCCTCCATTCTGGTGCTTGAACAAGGTGGCTGGCAAGTTGCCTTGCCTCGACAGCACGGAAAATTTTCGGTTCTTGACGGGCAATGGCAGCAATTGCGTTTTCAAGGTGGTGCGCTGCGAGCGGACGCTCGACACGGTCGCCAGCACAAGCTGCAAGACTCTCGGGCGAGAAGCCACGCCTCTGCTACGCAATCAAGTTCAGCGAACACTGGAGCGACCAATCCGATCCACACACCGGTCGTTGCGCAGCAGCTCGAGCGACTTAATGTTCAGCTGGAGGATCGCACGATTCGTCAGACCCTGATTCGTTGGGCGCGCGATCATCAATGGCGTTTTGACAATAGCCATTGGTCAGTGGCTGTGGATTTGCCTGTAACGGCCCCAGCGACGTTTGAGGGGGATTTCATCGCAGCGGTTCGTGCGCTGCTTTCTGCAACGGATATTTCCGGTCGTCCACTGCAACCGTGCTTTTATGCCAATCGCGTGTTGAGGGTGATCTCTGCGAATGAGTCATGTGACCCGACAGGTAGATCCGGGGATTCGACATGATCGGGTCAAGTGGTCTGACTGGCAGTTTGCATCTGAGCCAGATGACGTGTCACGCCTGCGCTCGAGTTCTCCAGCAGAAACCTGGGAGTGCACACTCCTTTGCTGGTCGTCTCTTTGTAAAAGCGATCACATCTCTGCAGATAGGGCTGTTAGCACCACTTTGTACGAGCGGCTGCAGTATGGATGAGTCATTGTTGCGGAGTCAGCAGACCGTGTCGGTTGCTAGAGCCCAGATGCACCAGGCCCGCGAGGTATTTAACAATCCGCATGCCAGTCGCGAAAGCCAGGTTGTCCAAAAACCCTGGGTGTCAGGCAAACCGGTGGCGCTGGCTGCTGATGTGACGATGCCTGAGGCCTTACGGACTCAAGTGAGGACCACACTCATTTTTAAAGATAGCAAAACCACCTTGACGCAGGTTGCGAGTCGAATCGCACTCGCCACATCCATTCCAGTGCGGGTGATGCCAGATGCGTTGCTGCCATCCCATCATTTCATGCCTCGCCTTCAAGGCCTGGACGGGGCGGAGCGACAGATCCGGCCAAATCAACTTCCAATGCCCAGTGGCACGTATGCGTTGGCCAAAATTCTCGATATTGTGGCGGCTGAACATGATGTGCACTGGCGCTACACCAAGAGAGGTATTGAAGTCTATCGAACTGAAACGCGAGTTTTTGATGTTCGCGCGCTGTCTCTCTCGGCAGGCAGTGAAATGAGACTCGGACGCGGTGGCTCATCTGACAGTGAAGGATTTCAAAGCTCTGCCCAGACAACGCTTACCTTGGCTAGTGAGCCCGCGTTGCAAGCGATCAAGCATAGACTCGAGCCGTTCCTGACCCGTGCAGGGGTGGTATCGGCACAGCCTGGGTCTTTGACTTCAATTGTGGTGACCGACACGCCTGGCGCACTTGATGGCATTGCCAGCTATCTTGAATCGGTCAATCGCTCGATGAGCCTGAGGGTCAGGCTGGTATTCGAGGAAATGACCGTGACTAGAAAGGAGGGGCAGGAGCAGGGCATGGACTGGTCGCTTGCTTTCGCACGTGGTTTGATGGCGCTCGGGGCGGGCAACCGGCAATCTAGTGCCGCAGCGCCTGCCGTGCAGGTCAGCGCATCGGCCGGGCCACTTTCAGCCAGTCTCACTGTGCGAGCGTTGTCAGGCTATGCCAATGTGTTGCGACACACTGCTGTGCCTGTGGTCACACTCAATCGACGTCCGGTGACGCATGCCGTTCGATCAACTTTTACGTATGTGGATCAGGTTAAGGCGCTTGTAACCCCTCAC
>CAZBIN010000099.1:0-10459 GCA_964491995.1 uncultured Orrella sp. | reverse complement strand
TTTCCCCAATAGCTCTCCAGATACCGCGCCGAGTCCCGCCAGAGCCCACGGGTCAACCCAATCGAAGGCTGGCGCATCACCAGTTCACCCGAACCGGGTGCGGGTATCGAAACCCCTACCTCATCCACAATGTCAGCGCCCATGCCAGGTACCGCCGCAGAGAAAGCACAGGGCTTCATGGGATGAACCATCGTTCCCGTGACGATTCCCCCACCAATTTCAGTTCCACCTGAATAGTTAATGATCGGTATTCTCTTCTGGCAGATCTGCTCGAAAGTCCACATCCAGGCATCGTAAGTCCAGGGTTCACCACTCGAAAACACGACCCGCAAAGAATCCAGACCATAGTGGCTGATCTTGCAATGTTCCAGCATCATGAAACCACGAATCAGGCTTGGAGAAATGCCCAGATAGGTGATCTTCTCTTCCTCAATGATTTTCCAGTATCGCTCATCACTCGGAAAATCATGTGCACCCTCGGCAATGACCAGCGTTGCACCGGCAAATGTGAAACTAAAAGTTAGCAACGGCCCGACGAACCAGCCCATGTCGCTGATCCACAAGAAGCGATCGGCGCGCTGGAGGTCGGCATACAGCATCATGTCGGATGCAACCTTGATCACCAAGCCGCAATGACTGTGAACGGTACCTTTGGGTTTGCCAGTGGTGCCCGAGGTGTACATGATCATCATCGGATCCTCGGCCTGCATGACTTCGGTTGGCGCATCCTCCGGTTGGCCCGCGATCAGATCATCGAACCAATGATCAACTTCAGGATTCCATGCCACGCTGCACTCGCTGTTCTTGACCACCACCACATGCTTGAGATCCGGCAGCAATGGCAACGCCTCGTCCATTGTTTTTTTCAGGTCAATATGCTTGCCTCGTCTAAAAGTCCCATCCGCGGTAATCACCGCCACCGCGCCCGCGTCCAGTAACCGGTCTGCAACCGCCTGAGCGCCAAACCCGGAAAACAGGGGTAAAAACAAGGCACCGATCTTGTTGATCGCTAGCATCGCACACACCGTGTGCGGGATCATGGGGAGATACAGACCGACCACATCGCCCCGTTTGACGCCAAGCGTGCGCAAGCCCTGAGCGAGCTGACTGACCTGCCGTTTGAGGTCAGCGTAACTCCATACAACCCGCCCACCAGTCTCGCTATACCAAACGATTGCATCTTTTTGCAGCAGCGCCGGGTCCGTATGACGGTCGAGCGCGTTCAGAACTGCATTGGTTTGTCCGCCGACACACCACTGAGCCCACTCGATACCTTTAGACGTGTTCAACACCTGCGCATAAGGCTGATAAAACGCCACACCCAGATGATTGATGACGGCATTCCAGTGGCCCTCCGGGTCTTTTGCCGCCCGCCCGAGCAGCTCATCGAAACCCTGTGGGCTGATCTTGTCAATGCCCCTGCTTCTCAGAAACGGCGCAAGGTTGCTTTGCGCCTTCTGGGACTCTGACGGTTGCCAGACAATGTCATACTGATCGTAAGATGCGTTCATGGACTGGATCCTTTTTTCAGGGGCGTTATCAGATCAAATGATTTTTTGGTCTGAGAGGGTCTGGATTTCATCGCTGACATAACCCAGCTCCGACAATATCTCAGCGCTGTGCTCACCCAGAATGGGCGCTCGCCTGATGGCTTTTTCATTCGCTCTGGACAAACTTACGGGCGAGGCCACGACAGAAATATCCCGTGGCACGCCCGGATAATCGACCTGGTTGTAAACATGACTTTGATGCAGATTTTCGTCCGAGACAGCTTGCTGAGGCGTATACAAAGGACCCGCCGGAATCTTGTGACGCGAGAAGATTTCCAGGATGTCCTGCGTGGAGTGCTGCACGCTCCACGCCTGCATGATCTGACTGATCGCCTGACCGTTTTTGCCGCGTTGCTCATCATCAACAAACCTGGGATCATGAACCAGCTCAGGCTGCCCGATCATCGCGGCCCATTTTGCGAACAATGAACTGCCAATGACCTGCACGATCACCCAGCCGTCCTTGGTCTGATAAATATCAGACGGTGCAGCCAGAGGACTGCGGTTGCAAGTCGATTCACGATTGACGCCTAGCAGTTGGGACTCGATCAGAAACGCACTCGAAATATTGAGCGCTGATTTGATCAGTGTGGCTTCAACCCGCTGCCCCTGACCCGTGTTTTTTCGGTCGTAAAGCGCTGCCACCGCACCAAAAGCCGCCGACATTGCAGTCATGTAATCCACATAAGGAACCATGGCTTTGCTCGGTTGACCTGGTGGCCCTGATAGGTACACGGCTCCGCTCATACTCTGTGCAACACCATCAAACCCAACCCTGTCACTGTAAGGTCCCTCCCAGCCGAACGCCGAAGCAGTTACCAGAATCACAGACGGATTGATGGTTTTGAGTTGCTCATAGTCAAGTCCGAGCTTGACCATGGTCCGGTGAGGCATGTTGGCGATGACAATATCAGACTGCTTAATCAGCTTTGTGAGGATCTCTCGGCCTTCTTGTCGGGTGAAATCCAGGGTCAACGATCGCTTGTTACGGTTGGTCTGCAGATAAATGGCGCCCGAACCATCTGGCGCAACCGGCACCACGAAACGGTCCTCACTGCCCTCCACCTTCTCGACACGAATCACATCAGCACCCAGATCCCCAAGCAGCGCGGCACAGAAAGGACCTGCAATGTATCGCCCAAGATCCAGCACTCGAACACCTTGAAGAATCTTATCCACGGAGCTGATCCTTTGAAGAGACCTTTGTGCCAGCAAAGTACTCGGCGACGCTACGCCAGCGATCCATCACCTCCATATCTGTCGCATCGACTGATTTTGAAACCGATTCGAGCACACTGAGCTCAAGGTTGACCGACGCGGCCAGTTCCTGAGCAATATGCAGATCCTTCTGAACAATGCGGGTTGCCGAATGAAAGACATCCGGCGTCTCGGTCCATGCCGCGTACTGCTCGGCGGAGACGTTCGTGTCCTCCGTCAAAAAGTTTCTGCCTGTGCTCACATCAAGCACACGGGACAGGTCCTCGCAGCGGACATTGAAAGATTTGGCCAGCGCGAACCCCTCGGCAACCAGGTAAAGGTTGGAAATGCCGATCATGTTGTTGATGATCTTGACGACAGAGGCCGCACCCAGATCACCACAATGAAACAAATTCGTGCCCATGGCGCTCATAACAGGCCAGACACGATCAAGATCTGATCTGGCACCGCCAAGCATCAGCGTCAAATCACCCGACTCAGCCTTGACCATACCCCCGCTGACGGGCGCCTCGACCAGGCTGCCCCCCTTTTGTCGGAGCAATGCTTCGAGTGTTTTGATCGTCTTGGGCAAGACCGTGCTCATGACGCAGACCATCCGAAGCTTCTGATCTGTGGCACTGTCCAGAGACTCGGCAATCTCATTGACCACCGTCATGACCTGACTGTCATTGGCAACCATCACGATGACGAGGTCAGAATCTACGGCAAGACGAATATCATCAAGCACCGTGATGCCATGTTGCGCAAGACTAAGGGCCGCTTCGGCGTGACGATCGTACACACTCAGATCAAATCCGGCCGATTTGATCCTTCTGGCCATCCTCGAACCCATGTTACCCACACCGATGAATGTAACGGATCTGATTTCCATGCTTTGCTCCTGCACTTTCTGATTTTTTCTGAGGCTTCTGAAGGCCATTGAACTGACTGCACTTGTGACGATTCTTAAAGCGACTGCCTAAAGCTCGCAATCCATGTCCTTGCAGGCAAGCTCGATCTTCTCTGCAGTTCTTTTTAAAGCTGGACCAATGACGTCTAGCAGATATTGCCTGTTCACACTTTCATGCACCGCGCCTGCATTCAGCGTCATCAAAGTTAAAGAGCGACCCAGTCGAACAGGAACTGCCACACCAAAGGCATCTGGCTGGTACTCGACGATAGACATGCACACGCCATAGGTTTCCAGGTCACGGAAGGCAGCCCCAATGTTGCTGATCCGCCTGTCCGCCTGGGGGCCTGATGCTTGACGAATTTGCTCCATGACATCGAGTCGCTCACACTCCGGCATCGCCCAGAGATACGCTCGGCCCACCGACGTGACGTCAAGTGGCAACAACGACCCAACGCCCAGCCTGAGTGTCGAGATGTGCTGGCTCTTGCTGTAGGCGACATACAGCATCTGCAACCCGGCCCGGGTTGCCAGTGCTGATGAGACGCCCAGTTCATCGGCCAGTGCCTGCATGTAGGGCGACACCACACGCCCAAGCGGACTGGAGTCCAGATAGGCTTGACCAATCGATAAAGGTCGCGTGCCAAGCTGAAACTTTCTGGTGCCAGGCACCCGGACCAGAAGCCCGAGCGCCAACAGTGTGCTGGTGATGCGCGAAACGGAAGCTTTGGGAATCCCGGTTCGTTGCACCAGGTCAACATTGCCCAGTGATTTGCGCTCAGATCTGAAGGCCCTGATGACTTCAAGACCTCGTCGAACTGTGAGCATGGTGTCCCCGGACTCAGAAGTCATCTTCATGTGCACCCAACACCTCCTCGCGCAACTTGGCCTCGAACCTCGTTAGAAGCGGCCCCAGTTCCCGGTCGACGCGGGCCCGTGTCATGTGCTTACTGTCACCAAGACAGGCAATCACCATGGGACTGTGTCGTGGCAACATCAGCGGCGCGGCGACAATGCTGATATCCGGATCAATCTCGCCAAGCGACATGCAATAGCCTCTATCGTGGACAATATTGGTTGCCTCGACCAGACGCCTGTTCAACCTTGGCCAGTCGCGAGCCTTTTTCTGTTCTATCTTCATCGACAGATAGTTGCGCTCGAGGTCCGGCAGCGATGCAAGCAACGCCCAACCCAAAGGTGATTCGCCAATATCCATGCGAGTACCCACTGATATGCGCAAACGCAACGCAGACTGTCTGGAACTCACTGTCCGGGGACTGCAGCACTCGAGCAGAACCACGTCCAGACGATCCCTGGTGCCCAGAACAACATAAAGGTCATGGCTATCGGAGAGTTCTCGCATCACAGGTACGAGCTTTGCCTGAAGCTCTGAATGAGCGATCGCGGCGTAGCCAAGCGACAATACCAGCGCGGTCAACCGATACTTGCGATCTCCAACACTCTGCCTCACGTAACCCAGTGCCATCAGCGAGCGCAGGATGCGTGCGACTGTCGTGGCCGGCAGGTCGGTCCTGCCCGCAATATCAGTCGCACTTAGCCATCGCTCGTGGGGATTGAATGCCGACAGAACAGCAAATGCTCGCCCGATCGGATTAACGTAGGAGTCTCGCATCTCGCAGTCAGCGCCCTTGCCGGCTTACCTCTAGATCGAGATCTTCTGATTGAACACCGGAGGACGCTTCTCCAGATGCGACGCAAGGCCCTCACGAACTTCTGGTCCTGCCATTCCCATGAACTCCATGGCCAGCGATGCATCAAAAATAGGACCTGCCTGACGCAACCAGTTGTTGAGTGCATACTTGGTCAAACGAATCGCCGATGGTGCACCAGCGGCAAGTCTTGCAGCAATTTCTACGGCCTTGTCCTGAACCTGATCGTCATCAACACACAGCGACACCAGTCCCATCTGTTCAGCTTTCTCACCATTGACTGGCTCGCAAAGCATGAGGTGGTATTTTGCCTTGGCCATTCCACACAGTAGCGGCCAGATCATTGCCGCATGGTCTCCGGCCGCGACACCGAGTCGGGTGTGTCCATCAACAATCTTTGCATTTCGACCCGCAATCGAGATGTCGCACAACATGGCTGCCACCAGACCGGCACCCACAGCTGCCCCATGAATAGCCGAGACCGTCGGCTTGGAGCAGTTCACAATGTTGTAAACCAGCTCTTTTGATTCCTTCCACACTCTGCAACGGCCATCAAAACTCTCGATGATTTCCTCAACCAGCTTAAAGTCCCCGCCCGCAGAAAACATCTTTCCCGCGCCGCAAAGAATCACCGCACTGACGTCTGGGTCCGTATCGACTTCCTTCCAGACATCGGCAATTTCCCTGTGACCCACAGCGTCCAGGCTATTGTGACGTCCAGGATTGTTCAGTGTCAGACGAAGCACATTCTTGGCCGGATAATCAAACTCGATGTACTTGTATCCTTGATAGCGTGAACTCATTAAAGTCTCCGTTGATATTTTTAAATAATTGATTTTGCAGATGAAATACCACCATCGACGGTAAACACGACGCCGGATGTGTAGCCTGAATGCCTTGAAGCGAGAAACACGAACAACTCGGCAATTTCATTGACTGTTGCAGGTCGCCCCAGCGGCAGATGACGCGAGAACTCATCGGCTCGAGAGGCATCACCAAACGTTGATACTGAACGCATTTTGAAGATTTTCTCGATTCTTTCTGTTGATACCGGACCTGGATTCACCCCTGCCACCCGGATGTTGTCCTTAAGGCTTTTTCCACCCACGGCCTTGGTGAAAGCTGCCAGTGCTGCGTTGCCGGTCGAACCTGCTACGTAATCAAAATCAAACGCTTCTGCCGCCATGCCGATATTGTTCAGAATCACGCCCCCGCCACGCTTCTTCATGAGAGGATAGAAGGCACGCGTCATGTCAATGTAGCCATAAACCTTCAGGTTCCAGCCCTCGCGCCAGGCCGTGGCATCGACATCCCACAGATTGCCTGCAGGAATGTTGCCTGCATTGTTGATCAGAACATCGATCTCTGGCTCCTGCCTGGCAAGTTGCTCAATCGCGCCCGATTCCGTCAAGCTCAGCGGGTACACCGCCACTTCCACGCCGTGTTGCGCGCGAATCTTCTGGGCGATGGAATCAAGCTTGTCTGCCGAGCGTGCAACCAAAGCCAGGTTGCAGCCTTCGGCCGCAAACGAATAGGCCAAGGCCTCGCCGATCCCTTGGGATGCGCCAGTAATCAACACACGCTTTCCACGCAAATGCATGTCCATGATTTTGTCTCCGGTTTTCTTATCGATTTTGGTATGACGTTCTGTTTTCGGTGTGCCTAGGTCAGAACCACGCCCTATCGCCCAAGCCTCCAGTCACTGCGACGACTGATCAGGGTGAATCAACGACTTGAGTTCTTCCAGAGCCGTTGGATTATCCAGCGAAGACAGATCGCCATAGGGTGCCCCCATGTAGACGTTGCGAATCAGTCTTCGCATCACTTTGGTGCTGCGGGTCTTGGGCAACTGTTCAACCACATAAACCTCGCTTGGACGAAATGGCTTCCCCATGCGAGCCTGAACAAGATCCATGACAGTGGCTTTCAGCTGCTCGGGATCTCCCCTGAAATCAGGCTTGGGCGTTAAAAAAACCACCAGCCTGTTACCTTTGAGCGCATCGGCCACACCAATCGCAGCCACATCGTTGATCTGAGGCAGTTCCACAAGAATCGCCTCGACCTCGGCTGGACCGAGTCGCTTGCCGGCCACCTTGATCGTGTCATCCGAGCGACCCAGCAAATAGTGGTATCCATCCTTGTCATGCAGCGCAAGATCCCCGTGCACCCAGGTCTTGGGAAACACCTGCCAGTAACTCTCCAGATACCGCTCGTCGTCACGCCAGAAAGAGCTGCACATGCCAACAAACGGCCGGCGGATCGCCAGTTCACCAATCTCTCCAACGACAGAATTGCCCTGTGCATCCAGAACATCGACCTCAACACCGGGACTCGGTGTGTTGAATGAGGACGGCGCAATCGGCTTGACAACCACACTGGCGAGCAACGCACACGACACTTCTGTGCCACCCGTGATATTGATGATCGGGCAGACACCTCGTCCGAACGTTGTCTGGAACCAGTGATGATGCTCGGGGCTTATGCTTTCGCCTGCCGTAATCAGTGTCCGGATGGAGGACAAGTCCTTCGAAATCGCTTCTTTCTCATGCGCCTGAAGACCACGAATCAATGTCGGGGAAGCTCCAAAATGTGTGACGTGATACTTCTCGATCAAACCTGCCATGCGACTCCAGTCGGGCGCATCAGGCGCGCCGTCATAAGTCACGAGCGTGGCACCATTGAGCAAGGCGGAAAAGCTGACCAATGGACCTGCGATCCACCCCATATCTGCGGGCCAGCAAAGCACATCTCCCTGTGAAATGTTGATGTGGATAGTCGAGTCATGCGCCATCTTCAGCGGAAAGCCACCGTGCGTGTGCACAGGTCCTTTCGGTTTTCCGGTGGTACCCGATGTGTAAATCAGCAGAAATGGATCATTGGCACCCATCGCTTCTGAAGCCATCGCAACGCCATCGTCAGGCACACTCAGGTCATGCCAGTCGAGGTCGCCGGCCTTGAGCGCTGGACCCTCGGGCGAACGTTTCCAGTAGACCGCCTCAACTGAAGGCAGCTGTTGAACGGCCTGGCGAATATGGGACTCGGCATCGACAAAGCGCCCTCGTCGCTGAAACCCGGTCGTGGCGAGCAGCATTCTCGCATCGCAAGAAATCAGTCGGGAAACAATGGCATCAACACCAAATCCTGTAAACAAAGGCACAGCGACTGCGCCAATGTAGGAGATTGCCATCAGCGAGACATTGGCCTCAATGCCATTCTCCATCAACATGCCCACCCGATCACCACGAGTGATTCCCTGCCGGCGTAGCCCTTTGGCCAACGCCACAACCTTTGCTCTCAACTCTCGATAGGTAACCTGCTCGACATGTCCCGACTCTCTTTCAGACGCAATCGCCACCTGATCGGCGCTTCGTGGATGATCGGACCAGCGCAGAACCGAGTCCACCCAGTTCAGTTCGCCACCAATGAACCATCGCGGGAACTCATATCCCCTGTCGAGATTCATGAAAGTTTCGTAATCCTTCTTCCACACGAATCCCGTGAAGTCGATGAACTTGCGCCAGAATTCATCGGGATGGTCGATAGAGTACTGGTAGAAGTGGTCGTAACTGTCCGTCTGACAAAACCGCATGAACCTGGCAACAAATGAGTTTTCAATTTCTGCCTGACCGGGTTGCCATATGGGCAAAGAATGCGTCGTCATGATTTTTGTCTCTACTTTTTACTGTCCTGCCTGGTTTGACAGGTGTCATCTTGGTTATCAGTCAGTTCGTTATCCGGATCGCGCTTCAGATACCGAGGTAAGCTCTCTGCACGTCCGGGTTTGAAGCCAGATCACTGGCCGGACCCTGCAGGACAATCCGCCCCTGCTCAAGAACGTAACCAAAGTCAGATATGTCCAGCGCCATCTCCGCGTTCTGCTCGACCAAAAGCACATCGACGCCCTGATTTCGAATTTCGCGAACGACATTCGAAATCACCTCGACCACAGCGGGCGCCAGACCAATCGTGGGTTCATCGAGCAACAGAACTTTAGGATCCGTCATCAACGCCCGCGCAAACGCAACCATTTGTTGTTGGCCACCGCTGAGCGAGCCGGCAGGGACCTCGAGCTTGGCTCTCAGATCCGGAAAAAATGCCATCGCTTTCTCAAAATCCTGTTCGACTGCCTTTGCGTTCGAGCGCCGGTAAGCCCCCATTTCAAGGTTGTCACGCACCGACATGGTCGTGAACAGCCGCCTGCCTTCAGGCACCAGTGTGATACCCCTGGGCGCAAGCTGATCGGGCTCGCTACCCAGTACAGATTCCCCACGCAATCGAATGTCGCCACTTGATGCTTTGTGCAACCCCATGATCACTTTCATGATTGTTGACTTGCCGGCACCGTTGGCTCCGATGATGGTGACAACCTGCCCTTTATTGATCTTGAGAGACACTTCGTGCAGAACTGGAACCTTCCCGTAACTCACGGACAGCTTGTCAAGTTCGAGCGAGCAAACCTCAGGACTTTGCATGTTTTTCTCCGAGATAGGCCGTAATGACTTCCCTGTTTGAACGAATCTCCGACGGCGTACCCGACGCCAGCATCTGTCCATGATGTAAAACCACAATCCGCTCGCACAACTGCATCACTGCCTTCATGTTGTGCTCGACCAGCAGAATGGCACAGCCCTGCTGGTTGCGAATCTGCCGAAGCAAATCGAGAGTGTGGGTTGCCTCAGTTTGATTCAAACCTGTCAGCGGCTCATCAAGGCAGAGAATTTTCGGATTTGCAGCGTACGCAATCGCAATGCTGACAAGCCTTTGGAGACCATGAGGCAGATTGCCGGCAACCTCGTCGAGCTGATCGACAAGCCCAAGGGCGGTGGCAGCCAGAAGGACGCGTTGGCTGACCTCTTTTTTCTGGGTCAGTCCATAAGTACCCAACGCTCCAATGACGATGTTGTCACGCACAGTCAAAGATTTCATCAGGCTGCCATGCTGAAAGGTCCTGATCAAACCCATTCGGCTGATTTTTGTGGAGCTACGTCCAGTCACATCCTGGTCGTTGAGAAACAGCTTTCCCGAGGTCGGTCTGACAAAGCCACTGATCAGATTGAACGTGGTGCTCTTTCCGGCTCCGTTAGGTCCGATCAGTCCCAATATCTCTTCTGGATACACTTCAAATGTCAAAT
>CAZBIN010000098.1:10203-10476 GCA_964491995.1 uncultured Orrella sp. | reverse complement strand
AAGCCATTGAATATAAAAGATAAAAATGTCTTGTTTACAATAGAGTGGGAGTGATTTGCTGCCTGGCAGCATAAAGCAGTAATAGGTATTAAAGCGACGGAGAGCCAGCATTTATGCGGTTCTCCGTTTCTCATCTGGCGTTGTCGGGCTGCGCTAAGCGGCACCCCGCACGTATTCTGGATGGGATTGATGAGTGTATGGGTAGCGCTGGGTTTCGTCTTGGTAGTGGAAATTGTCGTCCACCAGGACGGTAAATTTTTGTGATGGTATCAG
>CAZBIN010000098.1:0-10193 GCA_964491995.1 uncultured Orrella sp. | reverse complement strand
ACCTCCCTTTCCGTTAGATTAAACGACTTTCCTGCTTAGCCTGTAGTACCTTGATGGTCTGCCGCGTCGCGTTGACGTCACGCGCGATGGCGGTAATTGCGTCACTAGGGGCTAGGCACTGTGGCTATTCGGTTGTCAGGGCTGAAATCCGACGAAAGTTATCCCTATGGCTTTTTTGCTTGGGACATCCCGGATTGTGTCTGCTCGATGCGCAGAACGCGGTCAAACTCAGCCACGGCAGTTATCACTTGCCTCGTATCTTGCCAGCGGAGCTGACAGCGAACGCCTCTGAGGGCACGCCAATGAACGCGAGAGTCCATACCAGCCAGCGTTTTGACCCAACTGATAAGATATTTGGTGGCTGCGGCGCGACTCAGGAAGGATCGAGACGCTCCGATCGTACGTGGCGCTGCAGCGCCTGCGGGTTGCTGCATGAGCGTGAAGAAGTTGCCGCCGAGAACATCCGGCGGCAAGGGATTCTGAAACACAAGATAGAAGGGCTGTCGGTCTCAGCCCGTGGAGGCGGTAAGCCTGCGCTTTCAGGTGCGAGGCGCAGTCACCGCGATGACGCGACGGCTCTTTCGGCTTTCTCAATCAGATCAGGGCCAATCTGCTTCTTCCACTTGTCGTACACAGGTTGCACGGCCTTTTTGAATGCAGCAAGCTGCGCATCGGTTAAGTGACTGATTCCTACCCCAGACTCGACAATCTGTTTGAGCATGGGCTCGCCCGGTTCGATCAACCCTTTGCGGGCGAGTTCGATTTGCTGCTTGCCGGCATCAATAGCCGCTTTGCGGACGATTTCGCGATCTGCGGGTGTCCATGAATTCCAGACATCCTTGTTGACGACGTAAACAAGGGGATCATTCATGTAATTCCACATGGTGATGTACTTCTGATCCAGCGTACTCATTTTTGCTGCAATGAAGATGGAAAGGGGGTTTTCTTGTCCATCGACGGCGCCACTGGCAAGGGCTGGCTGAGCGTCAGCCCAGCTCATCTGGGTTGGGTTGGCACCCAGTGCGGTGAATGTGTCCATAAAAAGCGGGGATCCAACCACTCGGATTTTCATGCCTTTGAGATCTTCTGGCATGGAGATGATCCGCTTGGAGTTGCTGAGTTGACGAAAGCCATTCTCGCCCCAGGCTAGTGGGAGTACACCGCGTTTTTCAATTTCATCGAACAATATTTTGCCAACCTCACTTTTAATGATGGCGTCCGTACCCGCATAGGTCGTTGACAAGAATGGCATGGAAAATACGTTGAGTTCCTTGACTTGCGGTGACCAGTTGATTGTTGATCCTACCGCCATGTCGATCACGCCTTGGCGAATTGCAGAAAACTCACGTGTCTGATCGCCTTGCACCAGCGAGACACCAGGGTAGAGCTTGATGTTGATGCGACCGTTGGTGCGTTCGCGAACCATGTCGGCCCAGATCTCTCCACCCTTGCCCCACGGGAAAGCTGTGCCGACTACCAGAGAGAGCCGGTATTCCGATTTATAGGTTTGCGCCATGCTCACGCTGGCCATTGCCAAGGTACCAGCGGCAAGCGCCAGTTTGGTGATTGTTTTGAAGTTCATCTTTTTGTCTCCTTCGGGTTATGACACAAAAGCTGCAGACCAGAAATGGTCTACATAAATCAATAGCCTAACTGCCGGGGCAGCCACACCACAATTTCAGGGAATACGATCAACAGTAGTAGCACCATGAATGCGGCAAGTAATAGCCACAGAACCCAGCGTACAGTGCGCTCTAGTGGCACTTGGGCAATTCGGCATGAAACCATGAGATTGACGGCTATGGGTGGCGTGAACTGTCCAATGGCGACCATTACGGTCAGAATTACGCCAAACCAGACCAGATCCCACTGGAAGTGTGTCGCAATTGGTATCAATAGCGGCACGAAGATCAGAAATATCGATACGCCGTCCAGCACCATACCTACCAGAATCAGCAACAGAAGTATCAGTACAAGAATACCGGTCTCACCCAGACCGGACCCAACAATCGCTCGAGTGACCGGGTCGATGATGCCCAGAGTTGAAAGGGAGTATGCGAATACGCCTGCTAGAGCCACGACCAGCAGAATGACGGCTGAGAGTTCAGCTGAATCGCGAAGAATAGCAAACAAGTCACGCAATTTGATCGTGCGATAAATCACGACTCCGACGAACAAGCCATAAAAAACTGCCACTACTGCAGCCTCGGTCGGGGTAAACAGACCTGCGCGCATACCACCCAGAATCAGAACAGGTGCAGCCAGCCCCCAGATCGCCTGCTTGAAGCTCTCACCCAAGGCAGGCCTTGGTTCGTGGGTTTCTGCAAGTCCCATTTTGTGTCGTCTGGACAAAAAATAAGCTGGCAGCATCAACGCCAGACCAAACAGGATACCCGGGAACATGCCGCCGGCAAACATGGCAGGCACCGAGGCACCAGGTACCAGTACCGAGTAAACGATGAGCGCTATCGATGGCGGGATCAGAATGTCTATGGCTGAGGCGGCACCGATGATACTGGCAGAGAATGCCGGTTGGTAGCCCGCTCGCGTCATCGCTGCAATCATCACCCCTCCGACCGCTGCTGCAGTCGCAGGTCCGGATCCCGATATGCCGCCGAGCATCATAGCTACCAGAATCGCGACCACAGGCAGGATTCCAGGGCCGCGCCCCAGAATTGCGATCATCAGGTTCACCAGTCTCGCAGCGACGCCAGAGCGCTCAAAAATTGTTCCGACCAACACGAACATGGGTAGTGCCAGTAACGGGTATTTACCTAAACTGGCGTAGAAATTTTGCGGTACAGCCAGCAGACCAAACCACATACTTTCCATGTTGGCCATGCCGATGGCCACCAAGGCGGCAAGTCCCATGGCCACACCAATTGGCACGCCAAGGATCATCAAAACTACAAAGATCCCAAACAGAACCGCGCCAATCATGAGCGTTTCCCAAGTCTGAACATCTGCCCGGCAAGTCGTAGAAAAATAATTGCTGAAACCACCGGTAACCAGACCGAATACCACCATTGTGGCAGTCCGATCGCAGGTGACGTCTCCTCAAAGCGGTAATCGTCCCAGACCAGTCGGGCACTCAGGATAGTGAGCGAGCCAAACATCAGCATACTTAGAAATACCGAGATTTGATTGAGAATTTGCCGGGTCTGTGGCTTGCTTGTCTCAAAAAAATACTCGATTCTGATATGACGGTTGCGGATGAAGGCGGCAGAGCCCCCCACCAAGGCAAGGACGATCATCAAGAAAACTGAAATCTCCTCAGTCCAGGCGAACGACTGATCCGTGAAATAGCGCACCAATACGTTGATAAACGTGATCAATGCCAAGGCAGCCATTACGGCTGCGCCTACATAGTCTTCCAGCCAGTTTCTGTCAGACAGGGCTTTAGTGGCTTTCGCTGGATTTTCTTTTGGGTTGCTCATGAACTGTACCGAATCTCACCGTCAAATTCAGGCGTAGAGCGCAAAATATCTTCTGCTGGTCTTACAGGCGTGCTATTTGTCGGCATATATCAGTCTCTGAGGCTTTTCGATATCAAGGTTTTCTGAGGATCTGAGTTTCAATCCTTGGCACCCTTGTCTCATATCAAAAGAATAACTGTCTGCATACGCCAAGCATATCCGCAGTTACCAGAGGCTGGCTAACCTATATTCAAAGCCTCACAGGTCTATACTCTATGCTGGCATCTTGATCGGTGTGCTCAGACAACGGGCGTGAAGTGCGTGCCTTCATTGTCTGAATCCTCTTGCTCCTGGTTGATCTGGGCGAGCATGTCTGTCAGATTGCCCACTGGCGCAAAGCTCTCGGCAGTCGCGATCGGCCAGCCCAGTTTGAACACGCGTGTGCGGAAATCTTCCCGCAGCAGCTGCCCCGGCTCCATCTCTGGAAATACGGTCGAGTAGAGGGTGACATGGCTTGGCGAAAGACGGCAGGCAATGTGGTGGACCTTCAAGTCAGATGGATGACTGATACCCGCCGTACCAATCAGTTCACCTAACGCGGACAGTGTGTTGCGATGGAAGTTGGCCACTCGCGGTGCTTTGTCACCCACGACAAGTGCTTTTTGTCGAATAGGATCCTGTGTGGCAACGCCCGTCGGACAACGTCCTGTGTGACAGGACTGTGCCTGAATGCAGCCTACGGCAAACATGAATGCCCGCGCACTGTTGCACCAGTCCGCTCCAAGCGCCATGATGCGCGCCATATCGAACGCAGACACGATTTTGCCGGATGCGCCGATTTTTATTTCGTTACGGATGTTGAGTCCTACCAGCGTGTTGTGCACCAGACGAAGCGCTTCTCGCAGCGGTGTGCCGACGTGGTCAACGAGTTCAACGGGTGCTGCCCCCGTACCACCTTCAGCTCCATCAACGACGATAAAATCAGGTTTGATACCGGTTTTCATCATGGCTTTGGCAATCGCAAACCACTCCCAGGGGTGACCGATGCAAAGTTTGAAGCCGACCGGTTTGCCGCCTGAAAGGCGTCTGAGACGGGCGACAAACTCAAGTAATTCGATAGGAGTGCTAAACGCACTGTGCATGGCTGGAGAATTGCAGTCCTGTCCGGCAGTGACGCCCCTGGCCGCAGCGATCTCAGGTGTGACTTTCCCGCCAGGCAGAATACCGCCATGACCTGGCTTGGCACCCTGGGACAGCTTTATCTCGATCATCTTGACCTGAGGTCGCGTTGCATTAGCAATGAACGCCTCCTCGGAGAAATTGCCGTCTGTGTCCCGGCAACCAAAATAGCCTGAGCCAATGTTCCAGATCAAATCCCCGCCGGGCTGAAGGTGGTATTGACTGATGCCCCCTTCGCCGGTGTCGTGCGCAAATCCGCCCAGCCTGGCACCTTCGTTGAGCGCCAGAATCGCGTTGGCAGATAACGCGCCAAAACTCATGGCCGAGATATTCAGAACGGAAAGACTGACTGGCTGACTGCAGTCCCTACCTCCCACTGTGATTCTGAAGTTGCTGTCTGTAACGTGAGAGGGCACCAGCGAATGATTGATCCACTCGTAGCGCTCACCGTAGACATCCATGCGAGTGCCAAATGGTCGCTTGTCGATCTGCTGCTTTGCTCGCTGGTAGGCCAGCGAACGAGTATCCCTCGAGAAAGGCGTGTCAGCGCTGTCATCCTCAAAAAAGTATTGTCGCAACTCGGGGCGAATGGACTCAAAGAAATATCGAAGGTTACCGATGATCGGATAGTTTCGTCTCACTGCGTGGTGTGTCTGCTGCAGGTCATACAGACCGAGCAAAAGCAGGATGATGAGTGGAACTGCTGCAAACCACCATCCGCCATGCACGACCAGGGCGAGTAACGTCGTGATGGGCACGAGTATCAAAACGGACCAGAAGGTGGTGAACTGCTCTTTGAACGGTGGCAACATCTTTCTCTCCATCGGCGCGATCGGGCAACCAACCGCGTCGTTCAGGTGGCACTGGCACCGTCCTGTCGGCATCGTACGCTCGACCTTGCCAGTATCATTGTCAAAGCAACGACTCTACATGATGGACACCAGGAAACTGTTTTCTGGCAACCATAGCGAGGGTCACACGAATGCTATCTACGTGCAAGCGTATTCAAAACTCAAGAAATGTTCGCATAGCTTACCCATGCGACCAGTCCACTCAGAGTGATAACCGACCCAAGTGTCGATAAAAGAATCGATCGAGCACTCACGGAGGCATTCTGTTGATACAGATTGGCAAGCATGAAGGGTCCTGTGCCGACGGGTAGTGCGGCAGCAACAATCGCAGTCCACGCCCAGACGGGATCAACCTTGAAGACATATAGCGCCAGCAGACCTACCAGAAGCGGGTGTGCGATCAGCTTGATCCAGACGATTTGCACAACGCTGCGACTGTGAGTTTTCATCGGGGATCGGGCCAGAAAAAGTCCGATCGTGATCAGTGCACAAGGGGTCGCCGCACCCGCTAGCAGATCAATCAAGCCAGCGGCAGCTTTCGGGATCTCGATTTCTCCAGCGGCAAATCCTAGCCCAGCGATCGGTGCAACGAGTATCGGGTTCAGAACCAGTGACATGCCAACTCGCCGTAGTGCTGGCGTCAGACTGCCGCCGCGAGCCTTGACTATCTCAATGACAGTGATAGTCACCCCGAACAGTACCGCTACCGTCATAATGCAGACAACAACCGCCGCAGGCATCGCCTCTTGCCCAAAGACGATGAGAATTAGTGGAATCCCCATGAACCCGGCATTGGCATAACTCGCGCTCATGCAGTTGATGCTGCGGTTGATACCATCGAGCTGTTCTTTTCTTGTGCACCATAGATAGAGAAGGCTTGCACCCAGGGTGCCTACGCCAAAACTGGCAGCAAGTCCAAATTCTGACAGTACAGACACGTCAGACCGCGCCATTGCCATGAAGAGCAGGGCAGGTAGCGCGAGGAATATGACAAAGCGGTTCAATGCTTCGGTCGCAGACTCAGGTAGCCATCCGCGGCGTGCCGCGGTCCAGCCCAGCAGAATCAGCCCGAATACAGGAACGACCGCATTGAAGACAGCTTGAAGCATGCAGTGTCGGTAAAGTGAGAATTAAACATCAAGGTGATTTGAGTGTAACTGGTCACCCTGGTTAAGGAAAATGGCATCAAGCTGTTTTCTCAAACCATCAAGGGCGACGGATTGACCAGTCGGTGGTCTTACCGATGACATCTGCACGGGTCCTGATCAAGAAGCCACCGATTCAGGCGCGACCTCGCCTGAATGTCGCGACTCAGCCAAGTCGCCTGGAGAATGCTTGTCGGGAACGGGTCGAGCCTTGGAAGTTATAGCGACGCAACACTCAACGAATCCCCGTTATTTTGTGCGTCTGGACAGAAAGGCGCCAACGTGGATTTTCCTGGCAGTACGCAATCGCTGCCTGGGTGTTTCGTGATTGAAACGGGCCATCCATGGGTTGCAACAGGAAATGCTCAAAATCAAGCGTCTCAGTATCCAGAGTCTCGGGCATCAGCCTGGCCTGAGGGTAGACCAGTTTAAGTTCGTTGCCGGATTTTTGTGTCCAGTGCGATCCAGCCTTCGGGCTGACACAGATCCAGTCGATTCCCTGCGGTACGTCAATCGTGCCGTTGGTTTCAACTGCGATCCGAAAGCCTGATGCATGCAGTGCGTCGATGAGTGCACTGTCCAGTTGCAAAAGGGGTTCGCCCCCTGTCATGACCACCAGGCGGTGTTGCTGGTCGCTGGCAGGCCAAAGACTCAAGATTGTTGCTGCCAGATCTTGCGCGCTGCGGTATTTTCCACCGAGCGTGCCATCGGTTCCTACAAAATCGGTGTCACAGAACTGGCAGACAGCATCGGTTCGGTCAGTTTCGCGGCCTGTCCAGAGGTTGCACCCGGCCAGACGGCAAAAGACGGCAGGTTTGCCGGCCTGAATGCCTTCACCTTGCAGGGTGTAGAAAATTTCCTTGACCGAATAGACCATGGGTGTGTGCTCCAGTCAGACAGGCAGGGAGGGAGCCAGATGGGATGCAGCAGACTGATCCTGATGGCTGTGTAAGTGCGAAGATGGGCGTTGTTGCCCTTGAAAAACCATCGTACCAGCCCCAAGGCTGTCGACCACATCGACACGAACCAACTGCGGGAGATCGATTCGTGCGGTTTCGAGCGTCCAGCGGGCCACTGACTCAGCATCACCGTCAGCGAACGCTTGCTGTTCATAAAGGGGGCGATGATCAAGCATCTTGAAAATCGGGTTGAATGCGGTTTTGACATCTCCGAAATCAACTGTCCAGCCCATCAGGGCATCCAGGTCTGCACTCAAGTGAAGTCGCAGCAGAAAGGTGTCTCCATGGATCATCTGTCGCGGGTCGCCGACTGGGGCCTGTGACATTCGGATGGCGCTATCAATCGAAAAATCCTTCCATATCTGATAACGCTCGCCGTCATACTGAGCGCCGCACGAGGCAGTTTCATAGACGGTAACCCATGCAAGAGGCTCAAACTGGGGTTTGATGCGATGCCATAGCCAGGAGGACAGCATTTCGCTGGTCGGGTTTGACAAGCCCTCGATGTCATTGAGGCAGCGACAGTCGAGTTGGGCTCCAATAGGTTGCCAGATGTCGTCAAGCATCTGGTACGTGATGTCAGTGGCTTGTGTGCAATGCGTATGCAAAATTACCTGAAACCCATGACCATGCATCCGACCGCACTTGTGGCCAGGAGCGACATTCGGTAACTGATGTGCAGCCCGGAAACGGTAGCGCCGCCAGGTGCTGTGGCCAGAGACCGGATGTAACGCAACACCTTGGTCGGGGGTGCTTTGAATGCCAACCAGAGTTGTGCCATCGAGTGCGAGTGCTCGAAGCGTCCACTGGGCCAGATGGAAATCATCCGGTTTGGGCATGTGCAGATTCAGGTCGCTGTAGTCAAGCGCGTGGACGCAGCTCTCCAGACGGTTCGAAAGCGAACTGGCTTGTGCGCCCGGGAATGGAATCTCATGGGCAGGCATCGACGCTTGAACGGTTGCAATGAAGCCGTGACCGTGAAGCCCTGTGCCTGCAAGGCCTGGTGTCAACCCGTCAAGCTTGCGAGCGGCCTCGAAGCGGGTTTGCGCAGTCGTAAGCGCGAATGTTTGTGGCATGGGTTAGTGTTAGTGCTTTATTGGGTTAACACGCAGAATTTTTTATAGCCAGTCCGACGTAGCTCGCAGGCGGGACAGTGGCCGCAACCATAGCCCCAGTCATGAAGCATGCTGCGATCACCCAGATAACAAGTGTGGGTGTGGGTCCTGACAAGACTGACCAGCGTCTTGCCTCCCAGTTCACTGGCCAATTGCCACGTCTGGCACTTGTCGAGCCACATTAGAGGAGTCTGAATTACCAGCCGAGTGTCAAGGCCGAGTCCAAGTGTGACCTGGAGCGACTTGAGTGTGTCGTCACGGCAATCAGGGTAGCCCGAGTAGTCAGTCTCGCACATGCCTCCGACCAGCACACTCAAGTTGCGTCGGTAGGCTAGAGCCGCAGACATTGTAAAGAACAGGAGATTGCGGCCCGGCACGAAGGTATTGGGCAATCCTGATTTCTCGAATTCAATTGCACGCTCATGGGTCATGGCGCTATCCCCAACTTGCGCAAGAATACGCATGTCGAGCATATGATCCGCGCCGAGTTTTGTGCTCCAGTCAGGATTGCTTATTCGCAGTTCGCGTATGAAAGCTGTCCGGCATTCAAGTTCGACTGCATGACGCTGCCCGTAATCAAAGCCGACGGTTTCAACATGATCGTAGTTCTGCAGTGCCCACGCCAGGCAGGTAGCCGAGTCCTGGCCACCAGAAAACAGGACGAGCGCGCGAGTGTGTATAGACATGGTGGACAAAAGCTGTGGTCAGGAAGTCAGATACAAAGACGATCGTTGCAAATTTTACGTTGCAGATCTGAAAGGAGTTACAGGCAGACCGTCTCGGCCATGGGTCATCAGAATGTGTTTGCAGATTCAGGCGTTACCTGCTTTGGATGAGGCTGCGTTTGAGAAGTTTCAAACCAGCATCCGCCAGTTTAACAGGGCGAACGCAAACCCTGCTCGCTGGCAGAATTGTGGTCCAAAGATGTTGCAGTCGCTGGCGCAAAAGAACGGCCTTGCAAGGACTAAGGCACTCCCATCATTTCGGTGATGCGAATGCCGTCAGAAACATCCTCGCAGCGAGACATTGAGGTCTGGGTGCGGGAATCTCCCGTATCCAGATCTCAGAGCGCGTCAACGATGCAGATCAAACCGGTCAGCGTTCATGACCTTGGTCCAGGCCGCCACAAAGTCTCTGACGAACTTCTCCTGATTGTCATCCTGTGCGTAGACTTCGGCGTAAGAACGCAGTATCGAGTTCGAGCCGAAGACCAGATCAACCCGAGTGGCGGTGAACCGGGTTGCGCCGGTGGCGCGTTCAACGATGTCGTAACTGTTCCGGCCGGTGGGCTTCCAGGTGTAAGACATGTCGGTCAGGGTGACAAAGAAGTCGTTGGTGAGCACACCCGGGCGATTGGTGAACACCCCATGTCCGCTCTGTCCATAGTTGGTTCCAAGGACTCGCATTCCGCCGATCAGTACGGTCATCTCTGGTGCGGTCAGGCCCATCAGTTGTGCACGATCGAGCAGCATTTCCTCTGGAGACACGACATAGTTCTGCTTTTGCCAGTTCCGAAAGCCGTCGGCCA
>CAZBIN010000097.1:0-10499 GCA_964491995.1 uncultured Orrella sp. | reverse complement strand
GGTGAGTGCGGCAATTGTGGCATTTATTATTTATACACTCACCATGGATAAAATTAAATGTGACCTTGCCGCTGGTGCGTCTGGTCCAGTCACTGGATGCAGAGCATGGCGAGCGCGCCGGTGCCTTTGTGATTGCCTGCTTTAGCGACCCAGGTCTGTATGCCGTGCGCGAGGCCACCCGTCGACCGGTGCTGGGGATCAGTGAATGCGGGGTTTTGACAGCCATGACTATCGGGCAGCGAGTCGGGGTGATTGCGATTCTTCGGGCCTCGATATGCCGCCACGGTCGAATGTTTGGCGCGATGGGGGTCAATGATCGTGTAGTTGCAGAAGAGCCACTGGGGATGACGGTGCTGGAGCTGGGTGATCCGGCACGCACTCGCGAAGGTCTCAAGCGTGCGGGTCAGAAGTTGCGTGACCAGCACCTGGTCGATGTCCTTGTGCTCGGATGTGCAGGTATGGCTGACCACCGTGCCTGGCTTGAGAACGAGTTAGGCATGCCTGTGGTCGAGCCGACACAGGCAGCCACTTCGATGGCAATTGGCAGGGCTTTGCTGCGCTGGTAGCACCCCGCCCCGAGACCTTCTCGCGAGATGCTGCTCCGGTTTTTGCTGTTTCTTTGCGCTCTTGAACCGGCTCGCTCGTGCAGGCCCCGGCACCCCGTGATTTTTGACCTGATACCTGGCGAGATTCATGAACCACCAGACACTGATTGGACAGCTCGCCCACATTGTGGGTCCCGAAGGAATCGTCGCAGACAAGGCTGACCACGAAGGCTATGTACGCGACTGGCTGGGCAAGTGGCGTGGCGCCACACCGGTGGTCATCCGGCCGCGCAGCACAACGGAAGTTTCCGCCGTGATGCGTCTTTGCCACCAGACGCATACCCCGGTGGTTGCGCAGGGTGGCAACACAGGTATGAGTGGCGCGGCCACACCTGATGCGAGCGATTCGCAGGTGATCCTGAGTCTTAACCGGATGCGCCGGGTGCGCGATATTGATCCGATGAACAATACCGTGACAGTTGATGCGGGTGTGACCCTGGCCGAGGTGCAGCAGATGGCTGAGGATGCCGGACGTCTGTTTCCTTTGAGTCTTGGTTCTCAGGGCAGTTGCACGATTGGTGGAAACGTAGCGACCAACGCGGGAGGAACCGGTGTACTCAAATACGGCAACACCCGTGATCTGGTGCTGGGGCTGGAAGTGGTGCTGCCAGATGGGCGGGTCTGGGACGGTTTACGTGCTTTACGCAAGGACAACACAGGCTATGACCTGAAAAACCTGTTCATCGGATCCGAGGGAACCCTGGGAATTGTCACTGCAGCCGTGCTTAAGCTGTTCCCCGCGATTCGCAAGCGACAGACGGCATGGCTCGGTCTGGCCAGCCTGTCGGGTACGGTCGATGTGCTCCGATCCCTGCAAGATGCCTGTGGGGATTCGCTGACAGCCTTTGAAATGATGACTCAGGCCAGTCTGGATCTGGTGCTTGCCCATCGGGTGAATGCCAGGGCACCGCTCGACACACCTGCGGCGTTTCATGTGCTGGTCGAAATCAGTCACGCATCGGCAAGTGCAGATGAGACGGTGTTTGAGACTGCGCTACAGAATCTGATGGAACAGGGCTCCCTGGTGGATGCTGCGATCGCTAGCTCGCAGGCACAGACCCAGGCGTTCTGGGGGTTACGTGAAGGAATCTCGCAAGCCCAGATTGCGGCTGGGCAAGCCATCAAACACGACATTGCGCTGCCAATATCGAGCCTTGCGAAATTCGTCCACGAAGCTGATGCGCTATGTGCCGAAGCTTATCCCGAGTTCACCATCATCAACTTCGGTCATATTGGCGACGGCAACCTGCACTACAACGTGCTGGCCGCAAAGTCGCTCGATGCCGGTGCCTACGCCGATGCTGTTAATCACCTCAACCGGCTGGTACATGATCTGGTGGTCCAGTATGGTGGCAGCATCAGTGCGGAACATGGCGTTGGACAACTTCGACGCGACGAGATCAAACGGTACAAATCCAGTGTCGAAATGAGTTTGATGATGACGCTCAAACGGGCACTCGATCCGAACCAGCTGATGAATCCCGGCAAGCTGCTTTGAGTTTGCGCATGCTTGTCTGACCGCCAGGCACCGGCGCCTCTCAAGGTCTCGGTGCCTGGCGCCGGGCGGTGGATTGCTCGATATCTGAATCCCAGGGCAAAGGCGAAGGAATGGTGCGGGCGACCTCGTCTGCCAGCACCTGGATACGTGGCGAGAGCTGACGATTTGGCAGGTAGACGAGCTGAATTTTTTTGCCGGGTGGGGTCCAGTCCTGCAATATCACTCGCAGCCTGCCGTCTTGCACGCCAGGCGCGGCAATATAACTCGCCATGCGGGCGATACCGGCACCTTTGACGACGGCATCAAAGATGGCGTCAGGGTGGTTCACGCTCAAGGATCCTTGTGGAACGTGAATGTATCGATGGTTGCCTTTCTGGTAATCCCATTCATGATATCGCCCGGTGTTCCATTGAACGTACGCCAGGCAGTTGTGCTGGTTCAGCTCGTGAGGGGTTGAAGGCGTTCCGTGTTGCTGCAGATAAGATGCACTGGCGTAAGTAAAGTAGCGCAGATGGGACAGGGTTCTGGCGATCAGGCGTGAATCTGAAACCTCTCCGATCCGGAACACGGCATCAAAGTTCTCCTCGGCAATATTGGGGGTGCGGTCACTGAAATCCGCACTGATGCTCAGCGCTGGATACTTGCGGGTGAGCTCAAGCAGTGCCGGCATGATGAGCAAGCGTCCCATGCCAACCGGCGCATGAATCCGGAGTCTGCCTCGTGGCTGCTGGTTGGCGCGGGTCAGGAGGCTTTCCGTTGTTTCAACTTCCAGCAGAATGTTGCGGCAACGTTCCAGCAAGAGCTCGCCTTCGTCGGTCAGCGAGAGGCTGCGCGTGGTTCGATTGACAAGCTTGACGCCAAGCTCGGTCTCGAGCAGCGAGACGCTCTTGCTGACGGCGGCAGCAGAAACACCCAGCCTGTGTGCTGCGGCGGTAAATCCCTTCGATTCCGCGACACGCACAAATGTCACGACGTGTTTGAAGTTGTTTGTCAAGGTGTACATGCGATGTGGGAAGGCAAAATATTGAGGGTATGGAATATGAATTGTTAACTATAAGTTAAAAGTGATTTTTGAGTACGGCGGTTTATTCGAGATGGGCCGATGCGTACACTCGTCTCGGCATGGCGTTTCAAGCAGCGTGTTTGCGCCAGCGCACCAGAACGGATGACGATACCGGTATGTTGAACAAAGTTGTTGAGTCCCTTGAGGCGGCTGTCTCAGGCATTGAAGATGGTTCCACCTTGCTGATAGGTGGTTTTGGTGCATCAGGCGTACCAACGGAGTTGCTTCTGGCTCTGCTTGACTCTGGTGTTAAAGGTCTGACGGTTGTGAATAACAACGCAGGCAACGGAGAAGTGGGTCTGAGTCAGCTTATCAGAGCGGGTCGGGTGCAGAAGATGATTTGCTCCTATGCCCGGTCTTCCAACCCGAGAAAGCCCAACGCGCAGGCCTTTGCCGACTGGTACGTACAGGGCAAGATCGAGCTCGAGCTGGTTCCACAAGGCACCCTTGCCGAGCGGCTGCGCGCGGCGGGTGCAGGTATCGGACCTTTTTTTACACCCACAGGATATGGCACCAGGCTGGCACAAGGCAAGGAATGCCGTGTGATCGATGGGCGTGGCTACGTGCTTGAGATGCCGTTGCGAGGTGATGTGGCGTTTGTCAAGGCTCGCTACGGGGACTCGGTGGGTAACCTGACTTATCGGTACGCAAGCCGAAATTTTGGTCCAGTCATGTGCATGGCGGCCCGTCTGACAGTTGCGCAGGTCGATGAGGTGGTGCCACTGGGCTCAATCCATCCCGAGAATGTCATTACGCCAGGCATCTTTGTGCAGCGAGTGGTGGAGTGTCCGAATGTCCAGTAACAGCAAGATCGAGAATTCAGTTCAGAAGCTGACCCGTGAACAGATGGCAAAAATTGTTGCGCGTGACATCGCACCCAATTCGTATGTCAATCTGGGTATCGGTATGCCTACGTTGGTGGCAGATTATCTTCTGCCGGGAAAGGGCATCACCCTGCATAGCGAAAACGGTTTGCTGGGCATGCGTGCGCTCACCGAGGGTGAGCCGGTTGATCCGGATCTGGTTAACGCCACCAAGGATCCCGTCGGGCTCGAGCAGGGGGCATCGGTTTGCGACCATGTGGTGTCGTTTTCCATGATGCGTGGCGGTCATATTGATCTGTCGGTGCTCGGTGCATTTCAGGTTTCCGGCACGGGTGATATTGCAAACTGGGACACTGGCGAGGAGAATTCGATTCCAGGCGTGGGCGGCGCAATGGATCTGGTCGTCGGTGCCCGCAGGCTGGTGGTCATGATGCAGCATGTCGATCGCGATGGTCGGCCCAAGATTGTGGCCCAGTGCGACTATCCCTTGACGGGTTGCGCAGTGGTCAACAGGATTTACACCGATCTGGCCATCATTGACATCACACCAGCCGGTCTGGTGGTGGTTTCGATGGTAGAGGGTCTTGAATTTGAACAATTACAACAGATGACGGGTGTGCCCCTGACACTGGCGCAAACGTGCGCAGTGCTCAAGGCCTGAACGTATCCCGTGATATCGAGGATTCATGAATGAGTTGGTCTGATGCGTTAAACGAGCTTGCCGCACGCGAGGCATTTTCTCTTGAGATGGGTGGTCCCGAGAAAATCAAGCGCCAGCACGACAATGGAAAGCTGACGGTTCGCGAGCGGATTGCAGGACTGGTCGATGAAGGCTCCTTTGTCGAGGTCGGAGGACTGGCTGGCAGTGGTGAGTATGACGCGCAAGGGCGCCTGAAAAATGTTGTGCCGTCCAACGTGATCATGGGGCGTGCCCGTCTCGACGAGAAACCCGTGGTTGTGATTGGTGATGACTTTACGGTCAGAGGGGGCGCCAATGACGGTGCGGTGGGCGACAAAATGATCTTCGCCGAGCAGATGGCCTACGATCTGCGTATTCCGATTGTTCGCCTCGTCGATGGCACGGGCGGTGGTGGGTCCGTCAAGAACATCGAAAAAATGGGCCATGCCTTGCTGCCCAAAATGAAGATCTGGTCATCCATCGCGCGAAACCTTTCGCACGTACCTGTGGTGTCTCTGGCCCTTGGCTCGGTTGCAGGACAAGGTGCGGCACGAGTCTCGGGTAGTCACTACAGTGTCATGGTCAAGGACACCTCACAGTTGTTTATTGCAGGTCCTCCGGTTGTGGCCAAGATCGGGCAGAACCTGACTAAAAACGAGCTGGGTGGCAGTGCAATCCACACCCGCAATGGTGTGGTTGACGATGAGGTGGCCTCGGAAGAGGAAGCATTCATCGCGGCCCGCAGATTCCTTTCGTACTTGCCAGCTTCGGTCGATGAAACAGCTCCGAGGGTGGACGTGCCCCAGGCGATCCCGGATCAGGGCTGGTTGCGCGATGCGATACCTCGAGATGCTCGCAAGGTTTACCGCATCCGTCCGATGCTTGAGACGCTGTTTGATCCAGGCTCGGTGATGGAAATCGGCAAGAGCTGGGGCAAGGCGATTGTGAGCGGACTTGCACGCATTGAAGGCTGGCCGGTGGTGTTTGTGGCGAGCAACCCGTACCACTACGGAGGCGCATGGGATCGTCACACGGCTGAGAAATTCACCCGGCTCGTGGATCTTGCCGAGCTGTTCCGGTTGCCGGTGGTCCATATGGTGGATGTGCCGGGATTTCAGATTGGCATTGAAGCCGAGAAGGATGCCGTCATGCGTGCTGGTGTGCGTGCATTGACCGCAGTGAACCAGGCGACCGTGCCATGGTTTTCCTTGATCATGAGAAAGGCTTTTGGTGTCGCAGCAGGTGGTCATCAGAACTCAAGTCGCTTCAACTTCCGCTATGCCTGGCCATCCGCACAATGGGGCTCATTGCCCATTGAAGGCGGCCTGGACGTTGCCTATCGTGCCGAGATTGAGGCCGCAGATGATCCCGAGCAAAAGCGTGCAGAGATCGAGGCCCGGGTGCGCAGTCTGACCTCACCGTTCAGAAGCGCCGAAGCCTTTGTCGTTGAAGACATTATTGATCCGATGCAGACCCGGGCGCGTCTGGTGGAGTTCGTCAATCTGAGCGCCAAGTTCAGGCGCCCGCGTGAGTATTCAGTGGGGTTCAGACCCTGATTAAACAGGGGCAAGAGGGGCAGCGCCTGGCCATACCGGTCTGGCGCTTGATACAGCAAGAAGGAGACACAATATGAAAACAACAATTTCTGGAACATTCGGGCAGCGGGCGGGCATGACTGCAATCCGGCGCATGGGCGTATCGCTTGTGGCAGCAGGGCTTGCGTTTGCAATCGCCCCCGCTGTTCAGGCTCAGACCAGCTATCCGACAAAACAGATCCTGATCAACGTGCCTTTCTCGGCAGGGGGCACGACCGACCTGCTGGCCAGAGCCATTGGTCAGCGTCTTTCAGAAAAGTGGAAAGTCCCCGTGATTGTAGAAAACAGACCTGGCGCGGGTGGCAACATCGGCACAGCGCAGGTTGCGCGCTCAACACCTGACGGCTACACCTTGGTGATGGGCACGATTGGTACGCACACCATCAATCCCGCGCTCTACAAGAACATGCCTTACGATGCGATCAAGGACTTTGCGCCGATCACCCGCACCGCTATGGTATCGAACGCACTGGTGGTTCCGCCAGACGCACCCTACAACACGGTCCAGGAACTGATTGCTTATGGCAAGGCCAATCCCGGAAAACTGACGTTCGGTTCATCAGGTCATGGCAGCACACTGCATCTCTCAGGCGAGACATTCAAGATGATGACCGGTGTCGACATGCAGCATGTGCCTTACAAGGGCAGCGCGCCAGCGGTATCCGACCTTCTGGGTGGGCACATTTCCATGATTTTTGATAATCTGCCTTCCGCATTGCCTTACATCCAGACGGGCAAACTCAAAGTGCTGGCAGTGACAGCACCCGAGCGCGCCGAGCAGTTGCCCAAGGTGCCAACCATGTCTGAAGCTGGCGTCAATGGCTATGGGGTGACTTCATGGTTTGGTTTGTGGGCGCCGGCCGCGACACCACCCGATGTCGTCAAAAAGCTCAATGAGGCTGTGGTCGAGATCATCAACTCGCCGCAGATGCAACAGACGATCCGCTCCCAGGGGGCCACACCGCACCCGGAAACACCGGAGCAGTTTGCCGCCTTCATCCAGAGCGAAACAAAAAAGTGGGCAGACGTGGTGAAAGCTGCAAACCTCACGGTTCAGTGATGTCTGCAAGTGTCGGGCCAGCAACAAGCTAGGCAGGCAGACAAAAGCAGTTTCCCGGTCTGGTGGTGTCACGTGCGGTGTCAAGTGATGCATCAACTGCTGTGTCAAATCAGTGGCACCTGTGGCGCCAGGCCGGGCGCTGACCCACCGCACTCAAGGAAAACTCCTGACGAGGGTTTTTCTGGTTACTCTGGAACAGAGTAACGCGAACCATTGTTTCTACACACGGTGATTTGCTTGTGACCCATTTCTTGTGCACGATTGTTTGTGACCAATCACGTGCGAGCAATGACTTGTGACCAATCACTTTGCCCAATTGCTTGTTGACAGAGGACGACGAGAGCCTTACAACACCAGAGCGATTCTGACCGCACCAGATTGAACGGAGCGGGAGAAAGGGGACCATCCTGAGGGTGGTGATGGTCCTGGGCGTGGTTGTCCACACGCGGCTTTGGGCAACTTCGCGTAACGACTGACGCTGAGGTACAAATGGATCGAGTGACTGTTGACCTTGATGGCTATCCGGACCTGGTGGTTCTTTACCTTGGCATGCGGGTCAACGTGTTTCGCGGCCTGGCGGCGCTGTTGGGGATCGGTCCAAAACTCTCCGCAGTTGCCAAGAACAAGCCAGATGGGTTGCTTGCGAACGAGAATTTGATCTACTCGCTGTTTCCGCTGCACATCGGCATGCGTCAGTACTGGCGAGATTTCGAGAGCCTGGAGGCCTTTGCGCGCTCCGAGCCGCACCGCCAATGGTGGGGGGATTTTCTGAAGGATCCGAAAGGTACCGGGTTCTGGCATGAGGCTTATTTTCGCAAGGGCGGCATGGAAGCGGTCTATGTGAACGTTCCTCAGCGCATCGGCATGCGCCAGTTCGCACCGGAAATACAGGCGCGCGGTGCGATGTTTTCCTCTCGGCAGCGCGCCGGTCGTAGTCAGGAAAAGCAAGGCCCACCACCCGTTGTCGCAGAAGAGGATTTGTACTGACGTCGCAGGACTGACTTTGCCTGGCCAGTCCGCCCAGAATCCAGAGGGGCAAGGTGATGATTCGCCATCTTTTCGTGAGCTTGCTGCTGACCACGGTTGGTATATCGACGGCTTTTGCTGCGAATCTCTCTGTTCAGATCAGTGGGCTGCCCAATGACAAGGGGCTTG
Source organism: uncultured Orrella sp. (assembly GCA_964491995.1). Taxonomy (GTDB): domain Bacteria; phylum Pseudomonadota; class Gammaproteobacteria; order Burkholderiales; family Burkholderiaceae_B; genus Algicoccus. Next base: position 2,020 of record CAZBIN010000097.1, on the reverse strand, counting down.
TGCGTTGCGGGCTGTTTTCTGGTTCGCACGGCTGGCGTGATGAGTCGCGCGCGGTGCAGTTGTTCAATGCAATTATCGAACGCGACAAGGCGGTCTGTCTGTTTGAAGATGTCAGCCCGGGCACCTACGCAGTGGCAGTGTTTCATGCCGAGCATGGGGAGGATCGTGTCAGTTACGGCTTTTTGGGCAAGCCCAGACAGGGCGTCGGGTTTTCGAATAACCCGTCCATCACGTTTGGTGCGCCAGGCTTTGATGAAGCATCATTCAAGCTCGGGCAAAGCGATCTGGATCTGTCGATTGAGATGAAGTACTGAGTGAGGGTACTGAGCCGCGCAGGGTTCTACACTGTCGCTCTGATTCCTGTTTTGCAAGGTAGTGAACCCCATGAAAGCATTTGAAGCGATCGAGACTCCTGCAGCTCTGATTGATCACGAGCGTATGCAGGCCAATATCATCCGCATGCAGAGTCGCATGAATGATCTGGGCGTGAGGTTTCGTCCCCACGTTAAAACCAGCAAGTGCCTCAACGTGGCACAGGCCCAGATCGCAGCCGGTGCGCAAGGGATCACTGTCTCGACATTGAAAGAGGCAGAGCAGTTTTTTAAGGCAGGTGTGAACGATGTTCTCTATGCCGTCGGCATGGTGCCCAGCAAGCTTTCTCGCGCGCTGGCTCTTTGTGAGCAAGGCTGTAATCTGAAGCTGATCACCGACAACGTGACATCTGCCCGAGAGATTGCCGAGTTCGGCCGGACTCACAACAGGGTGTTCGAGGTCTGGATCGAGATCGACACCGACGGACACCGTTCAGGCATTGCACCCGAGGATGATTTGTTGCTCGAGGTCGCAAGGGTGCTGCATGAGGGCGGGATGCGCGTCGGTGGCGTCATGACACACGCCGGTTCCAGTTATGACTACGACAAGCCAGAGGACCTCAGGCGAGTTGCCAGGCAGGAAGTGTCCTTGACGATACGCGCGGCGAACCGGCTGCGTGACGCAGGACTGCCATGTGCCGAGGTGAGTATCGGCTCGACGCCGACGGCGTTGTCTTTTGAGGACCTTGAGGGCGTGACCGAAGTGCGTGCCGGCGTCTATGTGTTTTTTGATCTGGTGATGCACAACGTGGGTGTGTGCTCAACCGATGAGCTTGCGTTGAGTGTGCTGACCACGGTGATCGGGCACCAGCCCGAGAAGGGCTGGGCGATCGTGGATGCAGGCTGGATGGCTATGAGTCGTGATCGCGGAACACAGAAGCAAAAGCGTGACTTCGGCCTCGGTCAGGTCTGCTCGGTCGATGGCCAGCCGATGCAAGGCTACATCATGAGCAGTGCCAATCAAGAGCATGGCATCGTGTCACGCGAGGGCACGCCTGACCCCGATATCGTTAAAACCCTGCCTATCGGGACCTTGTTGCGAGTGTTGCCAAACCATGCCTGCGCCAGTGCAGCCCAGTTCCCTGCTTATGCGGTCATGATGCCTGACAAGCAGTTGCAGACCTGGCCCAGATTCTATGGCTGGTGAGCTAAATCCCCAGAAACCTGAATGGCTCAGTGACTTTGAACTTGTCGTTGACAACGCCAGAGAAGATGTTGGCCTGGTCAGGACCGAGATTGAGCTTTTTGACTTTGCCAGTTTTTTCTGAGAAATCAATGGTGTTGAGATCGACCCAGAAGGTATTGGGTGTTAGCGCACTTTCAAAAAAATAGAGTTTGCGTTTTTGGTCTGCTACCGTGCGCCAGCGAGTTGATGAAATATTGGGCTGATCAGGCGTGGTGATGCCAAAGGGCACCGAGACGTTGCGAATCACACTGAACACACTGGCGATGGTTCTGAGTGGATCGGATTCTCTCGGAATCGCATTGACATAGAAAGCAGCACGCGTAAATCGGTCCGCCGCCCGATTGGTGCCAGGAAGCATGACCGTGCCACCAATCTCGGACCAGTAGCTTTGCAAAGCCAGCTGCCGGGCAAACGTCGGCGAGTTGGTGAGCACCTGATACGACTTGCTGTGATGAATCACCTG
>CAZBIN010000096.1:9495-10571 GCA_964491995.1 uncultured Orrella sp. | reverse complement strand
CTCAATGAGGTGGCGAGTCGCAATGTACGTGTACTGGTGGTGGGCAACCCCGCCAATACCAACGCCTACATCGCCATGAAGTCGGCCCCGGACCTGCCCGCAAAGAACTTTACCGCCATGCTGCGTCTGGACCACAACCGTGCACTTTCGCAACTGGCCACCAAGCTTGGGCGCCCAGTCGCTGACATCCAGAAGCTTGCCGTCTGGGGGAATCATTCGCCCACGATGTACCCTGACTACCGTTTTGCGACCATCGGCGGACAGAGCGTCGCAAAAATCATCAATGACGACCAATGGAACCGCGAAGTCTTCATTCCGACCGTCGGAAAGCGCGGTGCGGCAATCATCGAAGCGCGCGGACTTTCATCCGCTGCCTCGGCTGCCAACGCAGCGATTGATCACATCCGTGACTGGGTCCTGGGTAGCCAGGGACGCTGGGTGACAATGGGAATTCCCTCGGACGGTTCTTACGGAATTCCTGAAGAGATCATGTACGGCGTCCCCGTCGTCTGCGAAAACGGCGAATACAAGCGTGTCACAGGTCTCGAGGTTGATGCCTTTTCCCGCGAGCGCATGGACCTGACGCTCAAGGAGTTGCTCGAAGAGCGTGACGGTGTCGCCGATCTGCTGAAATAAAGCGTGCTGAGAGGGGCCTGCCAATGCAGGCCCTTTTTCCAAGGTCATGCTGCCCGTCCCACACCTTATTCACCCGAGGAGAACACAATATGTCAGAACCCGCATCCGCAGGCGCACGCTTCAGAGCCGCACTTGCCAGAGAAAAGCCTTTACAGATTGTTGGCGCCATCAACGCCAACCACGCCTTGTTGGCCAAGCGGGCTGGATATGGTGCCATTTATCTGTCCGGTGGCGGCGTGGCTGCGGGCTCACTCGGACTGCCCGATCTCGGCATCAACACACTCGACGACGTGCTGACAGATGTTCGCAGGATCACGGATGTATGCGATGTACCCTTGCTTGTTGATATCGATACAGGACTTGGTCCCTCAGCCTTCAACATTGCCAGAACCGTCAAGAGCCTGATCAAGTTCGGCGCGGCTGCATGCCACATCGAAGAC
>CAZBIN010000096.1:2604-9485 GCA_964491995.1 uncultured Orrella sp. | reverse complement strand
GTTGCTCACGAATTTTATGCAGCACGCGGCCAGATATTATCCGGGCAAGGAGATTGTCTCTGCTCAGGAAATGAGCGACCGTGTCAAGGCTGCTGCGGATGCAAGAACCGACTCTGCGTTCTACATTATTGCCAGGACTGACGCGATCGCTGTTGACGGCGTAGATGCTGCGATTGAGCGGGCAATTTCCTGCGTAGAGTCCGGCGCAGATGCCATTTTTGCTGAAGCGGCCTATGACCTGGAGACTTTCGAGAAGTTTGCCAAAGCCATCAACGTTCCGCTTCTGGCCAACATCACTGAGTTTGGAAAAACCCCGTTGTTTTCTGTTGAAGAACTTGGATCGGTCGGCGTCGGAATGGTTTTATATCCGCTTTCTGCGTTCCGTGCGATGAACAAGGCTGCCGAGACCGTTTACGAATCCATCCGTCGAGATGGCCATCAACGCAACGTAGTCGAGATGATGCAGACTCGCGAAGAACTGTACGACCGTATCGGCTATCACGAATACGAGCAAAAGCTCGATGCGCTGTTCGCACAAAAGAAATCCTGACCCAACTCTTTGGAGACATTCATGGCCACATCCAGAAAATCGGCGGCAAAGCCTGCCAGCAAGAAACCAGCGTCCACCGCGGTTAACGTTGCAGCAGCCAGCACGGCAGATGCTGTTTCGTCCGGTGTTCAACAGGCTCCCGTAGTCACCCCAAAGCCAAAGAAATCAGTTGCTCTGTCCGGTGTGGTCGCCGGCAACACGGCCCTTTGCACCGTTGGCCGCTCCGGCAACGACTTGCACTATCGCGGTTACGACATTCTGGATTTCGCAGACATTTGCGAGTTCGAAGAGGTCGCTCATCTGCTGATTCACGGCAAACTTCCCACCAAGTCTGAACTGATCGCCTACAAAGAGAAACTGCGCGCACTGCGCGGGCTCCCCATGCAGGTTCAGATTGCGCTCGAGGCTCTGCCCGCAGCCAGTCATCCCATGGACGTCATGCGGACTGCTGCGTCAGTCATGGGCTGCGTGCTTCCAGAAAAAGACGATCACAACGTGCCCGATGCGCGTGACATTGCTGACAGGCTGATGGCAAGCCTTGGTTCTGCCTTGCTTTACTGGTATCACTACAGTCACAATGGTCGCGCGATTGACGTGCAGACCGACGACGATAGTATCGGAGGGCACTTCCTGACGCTGCTGCACGGCCAGAAGCCCAACAGTGACTGGGTAAGAGCGATGCACACGTCACTGATTCTTTACGCTGAGCACGAATTCAATGCCTCGACCTTTACCTGCCGCGTGATTGCGGGCACTGGTTCAGACATGTACTCGGCCATCACTGGCGGCATTGGTGCGCTGCGTGGCCCCAAGCACGGCGGCGCCAACGAAGTCGCATTCGAAGTCCAAAAGCGTTACGACTCTCCCGACGAGGCAGAAGCCGATATCCGCGCCCGTGTCGAGAATAAAGAAGTGGTCATCGGCTTTGGGCATCCCGTCTACACCATCTCGGATCCACGCAACAAGGTGATCAAGGCCGTTGCTCAGCGCCTCTCAAAGAAAGCCGGCAACACCAAGATGTACGACATCGCCGACCGGCTTGAAGCGGTCATGTGGGATGCCAAGAAGATGTTCCCGAACCTGGACTGGTTCTCAGCGGTTTCTTACCACATGATGGGTGTCCCGACTGCAATGTTTACACCTTTATTCGTCATTGCAAGAACGGCCGGATGGGCTGCGCACATCATTGAGCAGCGTATCGACAACAAGATCATTCGTCCCACGGCCAACTATATCGGCCCTGAGAACCGCAAGTTCGAACCGATCAATCGTCGCAAGTAATTCTACGAAACCAATAAAAGACAGGAATCCGTTGTCATGTCATCCCATATTTCAAACATCAGGCCAGAGCCAGACCAGGTGCTGGTCGATATTGCAGACTATGTCATCAATTACGAAATCAAAAGCCCACTGGCTTACGAGACGGCGCGCAACTGCCTGATCGATACGCTCGGTTGTGGTCTGGAAGCGCTTGAGTACCCCGCTTGTAAAAAATTGCTCGGACCCGTCGTACCTGGAACCATGGTTCCCAACGGCGCCAAAGTACCAGGCACCCAGTTTCAGCTTGATCCCGTTCAGGCCGCGTTCAACATTGGCACCATGATTCGCTGGCTTGATTTCAACGACACATGGCTCGCCGCCGAATGGGGTCATCCATCAGACAATCTGGGTGGAATTCTGGCTACCGCGGACTGGCTCTCGCGCAATGCTGTCGCGATGGGTAAAGCCCCCCTGACGATGCGTGACGTGCTGACTGGCATGATCAAGGCTCACGAGATCCAGGGCTGCATCGCACTGGAGAACTCGTTCAACAAGGTCGGTCTGGATCACGTAGTTCTGGTCAAGGTGGCTTCCACTGCCGTGGTAGCCCAGATGCTGGGACTGACCCGTGATGAAATCATCAACGCAGTGTCGCTGGCCTGGGTTGACGGTCAGAGCCTCAGAACATATCGTCACGCACCCAATACCGGAAGCCGCAAGAGCTGGGCCGCCGGCGATGCCACCAGCCGCGCTGTGCGCCTGGCATTGATCGCCAAAACCGGCGAAATGGGTTATCCCTCTGTGCTGAGCGCCAAAACCTGGGGCTTTTATGATGTTCTGTTCAAGGGACAGCCCTTCAAATTCCAGCGCCCATATGGCAGCTACGTGATGGAGAACGTGCTCTTCAAAATCTCGTTTCCTGCCGAGTTCCACTCGCAGACTGCCGTCGAGTGCGCGATGGAGATCCACGAGAAGCTGAAGTCCGCTGGCAGGTCAGCAGAAGACATCAAAAAGATCACCATCCGTACCCATGAAGCATGCATCCGCATCATCGACAAGAAAGGGCCTTTGAACAACCCCGCTGACCGTGATCATTGCATCCAGTACATGGTCGCTGTGCCGATCCTTTTTGGTCGTCTGACTGCGGGTGATTACGAAGACGTCATCGCCAGCGATCCACGCATTGATGTGTTGCGTGACAAAATGGAGTGTGTTGAGGACACCGCTTTCACCAAGGATTATCATGATCCGGAGAAGCGCTCGATTGCTAACGCACTGACTGTCGAGTTCAACGATGGCACAAAGCTCGACGAAATCGTCTGCGAATACCCGATCGGGCACCGGCGTCGCCGCGGCGATGGCATCCCGCTGCTTGAAGCCAAGTTCCGTACCAACCTGGCTCGCATGTTCCCTGACAGACAGCAGCAGCGTATCCTTGATGTATCACTGAACCAGCAGGCCCTCGAGGCAATGCCGGTTCACGAATACGTCGATCTGTATGTGATCTGAGTACGTCACATCAAGCGAGGTTTGTCATGCACGACATCGAACACAGCGACCAGAAATGCCAGTTCCGGATGTCCGTCGATGGTCAGGACTGCATTCTCGAATACAGGCTCGATGAGCCTGTCATGACCATCACCCACACCTGGGTTCCCGAGGCCCTGGGCGGACGCGGTCTGGCTGGAGAGATCACTCGGCACGCGCTTGAATTCGCCCGTGACCGGCACTGGCAGGTTGTGCCAGTGTGTTCGTATGTCGCTGCTTACATCAGGCGCCACCCGCAGTACAACAGTCTGCTCCACTCTTCCTGAAGTTTGTTCTACAAAGGTCTTCATCATGCTAGAAACTTATCGTAAACAACAAGCCGAGCGCGCCGCACTTGGTATTCCTGCTCTGCCACTGAGCGCACAGCAGACCGCAGAACTGATCGAGCTGCTCAAGTCGCCACCTGAAGGCGAGAAAGAGTTTCTGCTCGAGCTGATAACCCACCGCGTGCCCGCTGGTGTGGATGACGCAGCCAAAGTCAAAGCCTCTTACCTGGCAGCCGTAGCGCACGGCACCGAGAAGTGTCCCGTCATCTCCCGTGAACGTGCGACCGAGCTGCTCGCCACCATGCTGGGCGGTTACAACATTTCTGCACTCGTAGAATTGATCGACGATGCAGTCGTTGGCAGCATCGCAGCAGAAGGCCTCAAGCACACCCTGCTGATGTTTGATGCATTTCACGACGTCAAGGAAGCCGCCGACAAAGGCAGCAAGAACGCCAAGGCTGTCATGCAGAGCTGGGCGGATGCGCAGTGGTTCACCTCGCGCCCTGAACTGCCCCAGAGTATCAAGCTGACCGTATTCAAAGTCTCCGGCGAGACCAACACAGACGACTTGTCACCGGCGCCAGACGCCTGGACAAGACCCGACATCCCATTGCACGCGCTGGCGATGCTCAAGAACCCTCGCCCTGGCATCGAGCCCGATGAACCTGGCAAGATTGGTCCGATCAAACTTATCGACCAGCTCAAACTCAAAGGTAACCCGATCGCCTATGTGGGTGACGTTGTCGGTACCGGCTCATCACGCAAATCAGCAACCAATTCCGTTCTGTGGTTTACAGGCCAGGACATTCCTTATGTCCCCAACAAACGCTTCGGTGGCTTCTGTCTGGGCAGCAAGATTGCTCCCATTTTTTACAACACCATGGAAGATGCCGGCGCCTTGCCGATCGAGCTTGATGTCTCCAAAATGGAGATGGGCGACGAAATCGAGTTGCGTCCGTACGAAGGCAAGGTTCTGAAAAACGGCGAAGTCATCTCCGAGTTTCAGGTTAAGTCAGAAGTTCTGTTCGACGAAGTACGTGCCGGTGGCCGCATTCCCCTGATCATCGGTCGCGGACTGACATCCAAAGCCCGCGAAGCGCTTGGTTTGCCCGCCTCAACCGTGTTCCGTCTGCCTGCAAGTCCTGCCGACAATGGCAAAGGCTTCACGCTGGCCCAGAAAGTGGTGGGTCGTGCCTGCGGTCTGCCACAAGGCAAGGGCGTGCGTCCAGGTACTTACTGTGAGCCCCTCATGACCTCTGTGGGTAGCCAGGACACGACCGGTCCGATGACCCGCGACGAACTGAAAGACCTTGCCTGCCTGGGCTTTTCTGCTGATCTGGTGATGCAATCGTTCTGCCACACCGCGGCATACCCCAAGTCAGTCGACGTCAAGACGCATCACACCCTGCCCCAGTTCATCAGCACTCGTGGTGGTATCTCTCTGCGACCGGGTGATGGCGTGATCCACTCATGGCTCAACCGTATGCTGTTGCCCGACACTGTTGGAACTGGCGGTGACTCGCACACCCGTTTCCCGATCGGTATCAGCTTTCCTGCTGGCAGTGGATTGGTCGCATTTGCTGCAGCCACAGGCGTCATGCCATTGGATATGCCAGAGTCGGTGCTAGTTCGTTTCAAGGGCAAGATGCAGCCTGGTGTCACTTTGCGTGACCTGGTCAACGCGATCCCGCTGTATGCCATCAAGAAAGGGCTGCTCACCGTCGAAAAGCAAGGCAAGAAAAACATTTTCTCGGGCCGCATCCTCGAGATCGAAGGTTTGCCAGACCTGAAAGTCGAGCAGGCATTTGAGCTTTCAGATGCCTCCGCAGAGCGTTCAGCGGCCGGCTGCACTGTTCACCTGAACAAAGAACCCATCATCGAGTTCCTCCAGAGCAACATCGTGATGCTCAAGTGGATGATCGCCAATGGTTACGAGGACGAGCGCAGCATTGTTCGTCGCATCAAAGCCATGGAAGCCTGGCTGGCTAACCCGCAGCTCATGAAAGCGGATGCAGACGCAGAATACGCGTCAGTCATCGAAATCGATTTGAACGAGATTGTCGAGCCCATCGTTGCGTGCCCGAACGACCCAGATGACGTCAAGACACTCTCAGAGGTGGCGGGTGCCAAGATTGATGAAGTATTCATCGGCAGCTGCATGACCAATATCGGACACTTCCGCGCGGCGTCCAAACTTCTTGAAGGCAAGCGCGACTTGCCAGTCAAACTCTGGGTTGCTCCGCCAACCAAGATGGATGCCCAGCAGCTGACCGAAGAAGGTCACTATGGTGTGTTTGGAACCGCAGGTGCTCGCACCGAGATGCCAGGGTGCTCTTTGTGCATGGGTAACCAGGCTCAGGTTCGTGAAGGCGCAACGGTCATGTCTACCAGCACCCGCAACTTCCCGAATCGTCTGGGCAAGAACACCAACGTGTATCTTGGATCCGCAGAACTGGCAGCAATCTGCTCGCGTCTGGGTCGCATTCCGACGCGCGAAGAATACATGGCAGACATCGGCGTGATCAACCAGAATGGCAGCAAGATTTATCAGTATCTGAACTTTGATCAGATCGCTGATTACAAGGACGTTGCAGACACCATCGACGCCTGATTGACGCCTGTTTTTTGAGTATGGATCCCGCCAGGAAACTGGCGGGATTTTTTTGCGTACCCCGATTCGGGACGTACTGACCGAGGACAAACGTCTCTCCATCGCCATATCCCTGTTTGACCCATCTCCAGGCTCAATAGCGAATCAATCCACAGCGTCCGATGGCGCTTTGCTCTGATCAGCGGGCGCGCAAAATCCTGGTGAACCGTACCATGATGCTTTATTCGCTTATCTGCTTGCTATATGCTTAAGAAAATTACAAACGGGAGTCAAACGTCATGGGCAACAATCCGTTCAACACACTGTCCTCGCTTAAGGTAAGCGGCCAGAAAGGCTATTACTACTCATTACCCAAACTGGGCAAAGCGCTTGACATTGACATCAGCGGTCTGCCGGTCTGCATCCGGATCGTTCTGGAATCCGTGCTTCGCAATTGCGACGGCAAGAAGATTACCGAACAGCACATCAAACAACTGGCAAAGTGGAAGCCTCGTGCCAAGCGAACATCGGAAATCCCGTTTGTGGTTGCCAGAGTGGTTTTACAGGACTTCACGGGGGTACCGCTGTTAGCTGATCTCGCAGCGATGCGTGCGGTCGCCAAACAGACCGGCAAGTCGCCCAAATTGATCGAGCCGTTGGTTCCAGT
>CAZBIN010000096.1:0-2594 GCA_964491995.1 uncultured Orrella sp. | reverse complement strand
GATCACTCCGTCATGATTGACTATTTCGGGACCAAAGACGCGCTGGATCTGAATATGAAGGTCGAGTTCGAGCGCAACAAGGAGCGCTACCAGTTCCTGAAATGGGGTATGCAGGCATTTGACACGTTTGGCGTTGTACCCCCGGGATTTGGTATCGTCCACCAGGTCAACCTTGAGTACCTCGCACGAGGTGTTCATAAAGACCATCAATCCAGCGTGTACTACCCTGACACACTGGTCGGCACTGACAGCCACACCACCATGATCAACGGTATCGGTGTGGTCGGCTGGGGTGTTGGCGGTATCGAGGCGGAGGCCGGGATGCTGGGTCAGCCGGTTTACTTCCTGACCCCTGATGTGGTCGGTGTGGAGCTCAAAGGGCAATTACGTGGTGGCGTGACCGCCACGGATCTCGTACTGACGATCACTGAGATGCTCAGAAAAGAAAAAGTGGTCGGAAAATTTGTTGAGTTCTGTGGTCCAGGAACGGCCAGCCTGTCGGTGACCGACAGGGCTACGATTGGCAATATGGCACCCGAGTACGGTGCCACAATGGGATTCTTTCCGGTCGATGAGCGAACCATCGAGTATTTCCGGGGGACTGGCCGCACGGATGAAGAGATTGAGGCATTCGAAGCGTACTTTCGTGCGCAGAAGATGTTTGGCATTCCCAAAGCCAGTGACATCACCTACACCAAGCTGATCACGCTTGATCTTGCAACGGTGGCACCGTCGGTTGCAGGCCCCAAACGCCCTCAGGACCGGATCGAACTCGGCAGCGTCAGCCGCCAGTTTGAGAAGCTTTTCAGCGCCCCGGGCGCTGACAATGGCTTTAACCAGCCAGTCGACAAATTCGATATCACGTTTGAAACACCAAAATCAGGACCGATCCGCAACGGTGATATCCTGATTGCGGCCATCACATCGTGCACCAACACATCGAACCCTAGCGTCATGCTCGCAGCCGGTCTGGTTGCCAAGAAGGCGCTGCAAGCCGGATTGTCGGTGCCGAGCTACGTCAAGACATCACTCGCACCGGGTTCCCGTGTCGTCACTGAATACCTCAAGAAAACCAAGCTGCTGCCCTATCTCGAAAAGCTCGGGTTTGATGTGGCCGCATACGGTTGCACGACTTGTATCGGCAACGCGGGTGATCTGGCGGCCGATATCAACGCAGCCATTATCGAGAACGACCTGATTTGCGCCGCCGTCCTGTCAGGCAACCGCAACTTCGAAGCGCGTATTCACCCGAACGTAAAAGCCAATTTCCTGGCTTCTCCCCCCTTGGTGGTTGCCTATGCACTAGCGGGCACCATCAAGAAAGACCTGATGACCGAGCCGGTCGGAATTGGCAAGAATGGCAAAGCAGTCTACCTTGGCGACATCTGGCCCACGACAGAAGAAGTCAACGAATTGCTGGTATACGCGATGAATGCAGATGTGTTTCGAAAGAACTACGCGAATGTTCGCAAGAATCCTGGCAAGCTCTGGCAGAACATCAAAGGCGTGGCAGGTGATCTTTACAACTGGCCCGAGTCGACTTACATCGCCAAACCGCCCTTTTTTGATGATTTTACGACCGACCCCAAGCCCATGCCTGCCGTCAGATCGGCACGTGCGCTCGGGATATTCGGCGATTCGGTAACCACCGATCACATTTCTCCGGCTGGTTCGATCAAGGAAGCATCCCCCGCGGGTCAATGGCTGATCGAGCACGGTGTTCGTCGCGCAGATTTCAATAGTTACGGTTCAAGGCGTGGCAATCATGAAGTCATGATGCGTGGCACCTTCGCCAACGTGCGAATCAAGAATCTGATGCTGGCGCCACTGCCCGATGGAAGTCGTTTCGAAGGCGGAGACACGCTTTATCAACCCACCGGGCAGCAGATGTCAATCTACGACGCAGCCATGGCCTACAAAGCAGCGAGCATTCCGACCGTTGTCTTCGGTGGCGAGGAATATGGCACCGGATCCTCACGCGACTGGGCTGCCAAAGGCACCATGCTGCTTGGCGTCAAAGCCGTGATTGCGCGCAGCTTCGAGCGCATCCACCGCAGCAATCTGATTGGCATGGGCGTGCTGGCGTTGCAGTTCAAAGGTGGCGACAGTGCGCAAACACTCCAGATTGTCGGCACCGAGACATTTGATATCGAAGGTCTGGAAAAAGGCGTCAAACCGCAGCAAGACGTGACACTCGTGATTCACCGTGAAAATGGCAAAACCGACCGGGTCGGCTTGCTTCTCAGAATCGACACACCAATCGAGGTCGATTACTACCAGCATGGTGGCATTCTGCCTTTCGTGCTGCGTGATCTTCTCAAGAACTGATCACCCAGCCTCGAGCCAAGCACCCAAGAAAAAGCAAGCCGGACAGGGGTGGAGCGGATCATGGAGGGGCACAAGTTTCATATTGCCCCTTCTTGTCCAATCCGCATTCTGATGGTCGTGAGACCTTAGCCCACCAGCCAGACCAGTCCACTCGTGATCAGGAACAACGCCACAAAAAGTATCGCTGCAAGTAGCATGACTTTGGGGCCTGCTTTGCGAAACTGCGCAAAGCGGGTTTCCATACCCAGCGCGGTCATGGCCATGGT
>CAZBIN010000095.1:0-10651 GCA_964491995.1 uncultured Orrella sp. | reverse complement strand
AGCATGGGGATGCCCACGGGGTGGTAGATGGAAGCAAATGCCCCGATCAGCGTCAATGCAGACGCAATCTGCCACGGTGACTGTGCCATGGCAGCGATCAGCGTCGCGCCGGACATACCAAAGAAGAAAACCAGCATCATCTGACGCCGCCCCCACAAGTCACCCAGACGACCTGCCGGCAAGGCACCCAGCCCAAACAGAACAAAAGCGCCAACCCCGTAGGGCATGAGATCTTCCCACCGCTCAAACCCATAGTCGAGCGCGATCACGCCGACTGCCGCTGCAAAGATAAGCAAGAACATATGATCAATCGCGTGACCAGCATTGAGCAGTAAACGCACACTCAGCGGCCAGTCTCGTGGCTGATCCATCCCCGGATTCGCAGCGACCGCTCCCGAATTTGCCGGCGCCATGACAACTCCCACTGTTCAGGTTCGGCCAACGATGGACGCAGTCAGCATAAGCTCCTCAAGCAAGGCCAGCGAAACCTTGCCTGAAACACTGTACGGATCGAGCACGGGACGCTCGGAGTACTTCAAAACCACCGAAGTGTTCAGTTTGGCCAGATTGACCTTGCCCATGCTCCAGCCACTAAAACGGCGTTCGGTGATTTCCTCGTAATGCAGGAGCACCACATCCTTGTGACGCTTGTCCTGCAAAATCATGCCGTACAGCCTGTTGACTTCATTGCGTCCGCCCTCAATGGCCTGAAGGAATATACCGGCACCATGACAAAGAATGCCGGTAATCCCGTTAGACACATTGTGCTGTCTGGCAGAAAGCAGGATAGAGTCGGTTTCCTCTTGCGTCGCAATCTCATTGACTGCCCGACTGACGTATAGCAAACGAACCAGCATCACCGCTCCTCTTTGGGAATCAACGAGAGAAACTCTCGCCGCAGATTGGCATCTTTCAGAAAACACCCACGCATGACCGAATTGATCATCCGGCTACCCATGTCGCGCACACCACGCCAAGCCATGCAATAGTGAGTCGCACTCATGACAACAGCCAGACCATCGGGCTGTGTCTTTTCCTGAATCAGGTCAGCAAGCTGCACCACCGCCTCTTCCTGAATCTGTGGTCGGTTCATGATCCACTCGGCCAGCCGGACATACTTTGAAAGGCCAATGACATTGGTGTGTTCATTGGGCATCACACCGATCCAGACATGCCCTATCACCGGACAAAAATGGTGACTGCAGGCACTGCGCACCGTGATAGGCCCAACAATCATGAGTTCATTGAGATGCTCGACGTTGGGAAACTCGGTCGTCGCGGGCGCAGGCACATATCGCCCACCGAAAACCTCCTTGAGATACATCTTGGCCACTCGTCTGGCTGTGTCCTGAGTGTTGTGATCGCTTTCTGTGTCAATCACCAGACTCTCAAGCACCCCTCGCATCTTCTCTGCGACTTCGTCGAGCAGCAGATCATGCTCACCGGGCTCGATGAACTCTGAAATATTGTCATTGGCATGAAAACGCTTTCGCGCATTGCGCACCCGATCCCTGATCACAACTGATATCGGCCTGCCCTTGTCCTGTTCACTCATGCGTCCCACTTTCTCCTGTCGCGGTACGATCCGCAAGCAAATCCATGTGCCGTTAATTAAAAACATGATGGACAAAGATCTTATATGCCAGATCAGAACACTTGGCACAAGCCCCGCCCATCAAGCAGGGATTGATTTAGCCTGCAGACATGGCATTCAGAGCCACTTCTGCATGAAGATCGCAGTGCCTGCATCAGGATCAAGGGCATAATCCTCAAACCCGAAGGAAATGTATGCCTGTCGGGCACGCCGGTTACCTGACAGAACCTCGAGCGTCAGCTTGCAACAACCGAGTTCACGCGCATAGTCCTGCAGGGCCTGCAACAGTTGCCTTGCGACTCCCCGCCCTCGCCAGGCCGGCACCACCGCGATGTCATGAACATTGATCAACGGCCGTGCTTTAAAGGTTGAATAGCCGAGAAAGCCGTTTATCAGACCTACAGGCAAATCCTCGGCCCACGCCAGAAAACTGACAGCACCGGGAATCCGGCTCAGATCATCACATAGACGCGCCCGAACATCCTCGGCCAACGGATGGCCTGCACCCATCGGATCGCGCGAGTAGGCATCGAGCACATCCAGCAACGCCTGCCTGTCGCGCAGTTCCAGATAGTCAACCTGTCTGACAACAATCATATTCAAACCCTGTTTTCTGCATCTCTATGCGCCCAGCATCGCGACCCAATGCAGGCATTGCGTTGAAGTTCGTCGTGGCGGGTTCGTGTCCGTGTCATGATAGCGGGATCCGATCCGGAAACCGAAGGGATTTTTTCAATTGTCAGAAACAGTCAACATGGACCGGGTCCCGCATGTTTTAAACAGTCAAGACCAGAAAAAGGAGAGACAGGGAAATGGATCTTAAATTGACGGACAAACACGTACTTGTGACCGGCGGCAGCAAAGGCATCGGTCTGGCGTGCGCACAGGAATTTCTCAGGGAAGGCGCAAAGGTCAGCCTGGTGTCGCGCGATCTCGCCACGCTTGAAAGTGTGCAACGCGCGCTGGCAATCGAGATACCGTCGTCCAAGGGGCGAGTGGCTGTGTTTTCTGCTGACCTTCGCGAGGCTCAGTCAGCCGCCACCGCACTGGGAAAAGCAGAAGCTCGCATGGGCGATGTCGATATTCTCGTCAACTCTGCTGGCGCCGCAAAACGTACGCCCGCCCCGGAACTGACACCGCAAGCCTGGCGCGATGCACTTGACGCCAAATTTTTCACCTACATCAACATGATAGACCCGGTTGTCAAACGCATGGCCAAACGCAAACACGGCGTCATCGTCAATGTCATTGGGTCTGGCGGAAAGACCGCATCCGCTGTGCACCTGGCCGGTGGCAGCGCCAACGCAGCGCTGATGCTTGCCACAGCCGGGCTTGCCTCAGCCTACGGACGAGACGGCGTGCGGGTTGTCGGCGTCAACCCCGGACCTACTCTGACCGATCGTTTGCAGCAAGGTCTCGAAGCCACATCACGCCTTGAAGGCATTGATATGGATACAGCTCTCAAACAGGCAACAGCAAAGATGGCCCTGGGACGTCTGGCAACGCCCGAAGAGATCGCACAAGCTGTTGTTTTTCTTGCCTCTGAACAAGCGAGCTATATCTCTGGTGTCAATATCAATATGGACGGTGTCGCCGTACCGACCGTCGTCTGATGACATCAGAACGGTCAGGCGGAGCTGCTCTCAGACCCGCATGACCGCTTTCAGCCCTGAACGTCGACGCAACTGAACGTGCGAGCGAAACTGCCAATCACCTCAAAGGCGATTATTTTTTATCAAAATAAACTGTCACACCACTGGCGCCAACATTGAACTGCAAGCCTTGAGTGGTGCCTTTGAGGTTCATGATGACCCCGTTTTCGTTTTTCAGCGTCATGCCTCCAACGCCTCCACCCAGCGCAACATTGCCGTCAAGTTTGACATAGGTACCGGGAAAGTCCTCCAGACGCTTCATGTCATAGACTTCACCGACGGCAGCCATTTTTGAAATTCCAATATTTGCGCCAAGGCTCAAACCCCCAAGCTGAAACTTGTGCTCCTTGCCATCAAATGTAAGCGTTCCGCCACCCACGCTGCCACCGATGATCAGACCGAACTGGGTTTCTTCAATCGACACTTTGCCAGCAGGTGTTTTTTTCTGATCAGCGACTGCAGCACCACCAAGTGCCAAGGCACTCGCTATCAGGCCAGCGGAAAGGATAGATGCGAACTTCATAGACTGCTCCAATATGTCAAGACGCGCAAACTTGCGCTGAAGTTTAAGCGTACCGCGAGCCAGGCTTGACAGCCAGATTTTTCATGATTGAAACAAACCGAAACTCACACACCCCCCAGAAAGTGAACAAAATCGAGTCGACCGTGGTGTCAGATCTCTGATCTGGCCTCAATGTCAGATTAGACGCCATCTGTTACAACTTGATGAGTGCAATCGATCACGCCCGGACACTCAGGTCGCAAAGTGTCATGAACCTGAAAAGCAGGAGAATGCTTCTGCGTCCGGTGACGTGCCATTAACCCTGCCCCAATCTATCCAATTGAACATGAGCCATCTATTTTCTGAGACCACGCTGGGTCCGCTTGATCTGACAAACCGTCTGGTGATCGCTCCCATGTGCCAGTATTCAGCCATTGAGGGAAACGCCACAGACTGGCACTTGATGCATATTGCCAATCTGGCCATGTCTGGCGCGGCAACGGTCATTCTTGAAGCGACAGCCGTCGAGCCTGAGGGGCGCATCACGCCTGGCTGCCTTGGCCTTTGGTCAGACAAAACGCAACAATCACTGGCGCGCAGCATCACGCTGGCACGCCAGCAAAGCGATGCCAGACTTCTGATCCAGCTAGCCCACGCGGGTCGCAAAGCCTCCTGCTCGCTACCATGGCACGGTGGCAAACAACTCGGACTGGAACAGGGCGGGTGGCACACCAGCTCAGCAAGTGACCTTGTCTTTGCTGACGATGACCGCAAACCCGCAGCCCTTGATCTCCAAGGCATTGAGCGAATCAAGCAGGCGTTTGCTGACAGTGCAAGACGCAGTGCTGAACTGGGTCTTGACGGTATCGAAATACATGCTGCCCACGGATACTTGTTGCACCAGTTTCTCTCGCCGCTTTCCAATCAGCGGACTGATGCGTATGGTGGAAATCTCGAGGGCAGAATGCGTCTGGTGCTTGAGGTATTTGATGCGGTCAAAGCCGTGATTCCAGCCCGCATGACACTCGGCGTCAGGATTTCCGCCACGGACTGGGTTGAAGGTGGCTGGTCCTTGCCAGATAGTATTGATCTGTGCAAACGACTCAAAGCCCGCGGATGCGACTTCATCGATGTCTCGAGCGGTGGCATGTCAACGCAGCAGAATATTCCGCTGGGCCCTGGCTACCAGCTTTCACTGGCGCAGGCAATCAAGGCTCAGACAAGCATGACAACGATCGCGGTAGGTTTGATCACAGACGCTATCCAGGCGGAGCAGGTTTTATTCAGCGGCCAGGCCGACATGGTGGCGATCGCGCGTGCCGCACTCTATGATCCTCGCTGGGGATGGCACGCAGCCGCGCAACTGGGCGCGACCGTCAAGGCACCACCGCAATACTGGCGCGGCGCTCCTTCCCATCAGCCTCGATTGTTCAAACGCGACTGAAACACACCGAGTGAGCGACAGAGCCGCTCCAGAAGTCCGGCAGACTCTGTCGCCCGGGCGTCTGGGTGCCCTATCCGGAGAGAGGTCTTGGCACCGTCTGCCATCAGTCCCTGAAATTATTGAATTGCAGCGGACGGTCGACCTCAGTGGTTTTCATCAACGCCATGGCTGCCTGCAGATCATCGCGCTTTTTTCCCGTGATACGCAGCTTGTCACCATTGATCTGCGTTTCAACTTTAATTTTTGCTGCTTTGATCGCTGCAATGAGCTTCTTGGCATTGGGCTGGTCGATCCCTTGGCGAACAGTCACAGCCTGACGGGCTCCCCCAAGGTTCTCGATCACATCACCCATCTCAAGACATCGCGTGTCGATTGATCGTGCACTGATGCGCGCACGCAAAACATCGATCATCTGCTTGAGCTGAAAGGCGCTAGGTGCCGTCATGTTGACAACAAACTCGTCAAGCTCAAAACTGGCCTTGGTGCCCTTGAAATCGAAACGAGTGGCCAACTCTCGGTTGGCCTGGTCGACGGCATTCGTCAACTCGTGCTTATCGACTTCCGAAACCGTATCGAACGATGGCATGACTCTCTCCTGACATCTCTTTGCAAAAACGTTAATCTTGAACAATCGTAGATTCTGGACTCAGCACCTTGACTGTTCTCGCCGGCACTCTCTCCGAAATCCTCATCTATCCTATCAAATCATGCGCGAGCGTGCAGGTTGCTTCCACCGAGGTGACACGATTTGGACTCAAGGGAGATCGCCGCTGGCTCATCGTGGACGATCAGGGCGCGTTCCAGACCCAGCGGCAAATTCCACATCTGGCCTGGATTGAGCCTGTCCTTGGCGATAGCACACTGACCTTGACTGCACCAAGCCAATCGACACTTGTGCTTGCCGTAGCTGAGAAAGGCTTCCCGCATCGGTCAGTCACTATCTGGCGCGACACGATTTCTGCATACGACATGGGAGACGAGGCCGCCGAGTGGCTGGATAACTACTTGCAGGTTCCCGGTCGACACTTCCGACTCGTCCAGTTCGATCCCTCGCAAGCACGAACATGCGACATGTCATGGACGGGCGACGGTCCTTTACGTAGCCACCACCCGTTCACTGATGGATTTGGTTTGAACGTACTCTCACTGGCAGCACTCGACGAACTGAACCAACGCCTGGAGCAAGCTGAGCTCGATCCGGTATCAGTCCAGAGATTCCGTCCCAATCTGGTCATCGATGGCGTATCTGCTCATGAGGAAGACAGTATGGCAACGATGCGGATCGAAACTGGCCAGGGAACGATATCGCTCGATCTGGTCAAACCATGCACCCGATGCCAGATACCTGAGATTGATCCTTACACGGCCATGCGTGAGCCTCGCATCTCGGACATACTTGGAGAGTACCGGCGAACAAGCCGAATGAATAACGCCATCTGCTTTGGGGTCAATGCGGTTGTCCGCAAGGGAGAAGGACTGTTTCTACAACCCGGCCCATTCACCTACGATATCCGTTTTTGACCAAACGTCTGGCCGAACCCTGAAATTAAACCATTATTCACAAGAACACCCCCTGCACATGAACCGTCGAAAAGGCCTTCAAACCATCGCAGCCTGCTTTGGCGCTATGGTCCTGCCATCCGCCAAGGCCAGCAAGCAGCGTTCGACCCTGCCACCCTCATTGCGCCACCTTCATGGACGCTCGTTTCAGGGTGGTGTTGCTCTGGTTGACCTGGGTCCTGGCGTCTTGCCCGAGGCACGCCTGCAAGGCAACCCGGTACTGGTACTCCAGCCCGATGGCGCGACGAACTGGTGGGCCATTGTTGGCATTGCCTTGAGCACATCACCCGGCACACATCAGCTTCACGTGAGTCGAAACGGCAAAATCAGTACGCCATCATTTACCGTCAACGCCAAGGAGTACACCAAGCAGCATATCAAGCTCAAAGACAAGAAATACGTCAGCCCACCCGAGAAAACCCTGCTGCGCATCAAGGATGAGTTAAAAATCCAGACTGAGGCATATCAGCGCTACTCCGACCGTACACCGTCGAATCTGTTGTTTGATCAGCCCGTTCCGGGCCGCATGTCGAGTCCATTCGGGCTGCAGCGATTTTTTAACGGCGAGCCACGCAACCCTCACTCCGGTCTGGATTTCGCTGCGCCGACCGGGACACCGGTCAAGTCGCCTGCCGATGGCAAGGTGATCCTGACAGGAGACTACTTCTTTAACGGTCTGACCGTGTTTGTCGATCATGGCATGGGCCTGATCAGCATGTTCTGCCATCTATCAGAAATCAACCGAAGGCCCGGCGACCCACTGAAACGATACGATATCGTTGGCAAAGTCGGCGCTACAGGGCGCGCCACGGGTCCTCATCTACACTGGAACGTCAGCTTGAACGACGCCCGGGTCGACCCGGCGCTGTTTCTACGTCGCGGCTAGTTGCCGTTGCAATTTTCGCCTGAACCTTGAATATCACTCTTTGGGTTTGAACGGAAAACTGCCGAACATATTTCTCGTCTGATCCTGCATCTGATCCTGCATCTGAACAAACATCGTCTTGCTCTGTTCGACGTAATTGTTCATCATGTTTTGCAGGATAGGCGACTGCATGTTCATAAACTGTGTCCAAGCCTCTGGTCCAAACTGCTGACCGTACATGCCCTTGGACTGCTCTCCCATGCGATCCTGAATTTCCTTGAACGCCTGAATGTTCTTTTCCAGATAGGCTCCCATGATTCCCTGCATCGCGTGCCCGTAGAACCTGATGATCTGGGACAGCATGGGCGATGAAAACATCGGCACGCCACCACTCTCCTCTTCGAGAATGATCTGCAACAAAATGCTGCGAGTCAGATCGTCACCAGTTTTGGCATCAACCACCTGAAAGTTCTCATTTGCCAGAACCAGTTGCTTGACATCCACCAAGGTGATGTACGTGCTGGTCTGCGTGTCGTACAGGCGACGGTTTGGATACTTTTTGATCAACCGAATATCGTTTGCTGCTTTGTCTGCCATTGTCCGTTCCTGTGAGTCTGTCAAATCAGGTGACTCGCCATCACGAGTCACCCATTTTAGACTAGCCCATGTGCAGGCCGCCGTTGAGGGAGAAATCAGCACCGGTTGCAAAGCCTGCATCGCCCGACGCGATCCACGCGATGATGGCTGCAATTTCCTCCGGAGTGCCCAATCGCTTGACTGGAATCGTAGCGACGATCTTCTCGAGCACGTCTGGACGAATCGAACGAACCATGTCAGTGCCGATATAACCCGGCGAGACCGTATTGACCGTCACACCTTTGCTGGCAACCTCCTGGGCCAAAGACATCGTGAATCCATGGATGGCTGCCTTGGCCGTTGCATAGTTAGTCTGACCGAACTGACCTTTCTGACCGTTGACAGAACTGATGTTGATGATCCGCCCAAAGCCCCTCTCGACCATGCCCTCAATAACCTGTTTGGTGACATTGAACAGACTGTTCAGGTTGGTGTCCATCACTGCACGCCAGTCATCAAGACTCATTTTCCTGAAAACACCGTCGCGGGTGATACCAGCGTTATTGACCAGGACATCGACTTGCCCATGCTCATCCATCACCTTTTTAAAAGCTGACACCGTCGAATCCCAATCAGCGACATTACCTACAGATGCGTAGAACGTATAGCCAAGCGCCTTCTGTTCTCCAAGCCAGCGGTCAAAATCACGGCTAGGCCCACATCCTGCAATGACGGTCATACCTTCTTTGGCAAGTCTCTGGCATATCGCCGTCCCGATTCCACCCATACCACCTGTCACATACGCCACTTTCTTGGCCATCTTCTCTCTCCTTGTCCTTGCCATTGGGGGCAAAATTCATTTTTTTAAACTGCACGTACCTTTACATAAGACCCTGGCGCGGGTTCGATCACCGGGTGGCTCTGCGCTCCAAGCTGCGCGGGAGCAACAATTTTCTTGCCACTGTGCGATGCCAGCCAGTCCGCATAGTCGGCCCACCAGCTTCCCGGATGTTCCTGAGCGCTCTCAAACCAGTGACCCGATTCAACGCTGTTGTCGCTCGTTTCGTTGAGCCAGTAGCTACGCCGGTTTTTCGAAACCGGATTGATCACACCTGCAATATGACCCGAGGCGGCCAGAATGAAACGCACATCACCTGCCAGCAACCGTGACGACACGTATGCAGTCGTCCAAGGCACAATATGGTCCTCCTTGGATGCCTGAATGTAGGCTGGCACCTTGATCTTGCCTAAATCGACTGGCTGACCGCAGACCGTCAGAGCCTTGGGTTCTCGCAGTCTGTTCTCAATATATGTGTTGCGAAAATACCAGGCGAAAAAGGGCCCTGGCAGATTGGTACTGTCACTGTTCCAGTAAAGCAGATCGAAAGGCACGGGTGTTTCACCCTTGAGGTAATTCGATACCACGTAGTTCCAGACTAACTCGTTGGGACGCAAAAACGAAAAAGTATTGGAGAGTTCGCGACCGGTCATGAGGCCGCCTTGTCCGATTTGCGACTCTCTGATTTTGGCATGCTGCTCATTGGCAAACACGCCCAGCATTCCTGTATCAGAAAAATCGAGCATGGTGGCCAGCAGTGTCAGTGAACTCACCTGATTCTGGCGTCGCGCCGCAGCCACTGCAAGCGCGGTCGACAGCATCGTGCCGCCCACACAAAATCCCAGCACATTGATCTTGGGCTGACCACTGATTTCACGGACCTGTTCAATGGCTCTCAGAACACCATCCTCAATGTAGTCATCCCACGTTGCTTTCTCGATATCGTCAGTATCCTTGGGCAACGGATTGCGCCAGGACGTCACAAATACCGTGAAGCCCTGCGACACCAGATAACCGATCATGGAGTTTTCTGGTTGCAAATCAAGGATGTAATACTTGTTGATGCATGGCGGCACCATCAGCAGTGGTCGCTGATAAACCTGCCCGGTCTGAGGCTGATACTGGATCAGTTCAAAATATTTGTTTCTGAACACAACCGCCCCGGGGCTGACGGCAAGATTGACGCCAACCTCGAACTTGCTTTCATCTGTCTGAGTAATACGACCCTTTGACAAATCGTTCAGAAAATTCTGAATTCCCGCCTGTAGAGACTGCCCACCCGAATCGATGAGCGCTTTTTGTGCATCCGGATTGGTCGCCAGAAAATTGGCGGGCGACATGGCGTCAACCCACTGGTTCACTGAAAAATTAAGCTTCTCCTTGACCTGGGCTGGTACCAAAGCCGCATCAACCATCTGTTTCATGGCCTGCCCTGAAAGCAGATACATATGGGCCATCATCAAGTGCGCCGGGCTTTGCTGCCAGGCCTCCGACTTGAACCGGCGGTCTTTGATTTCCGGCAGACTGCCCTGGGTGGCAGCCTGCGCGATATTTTTCCAGTTCTCAAGAAACTGCGACTGCAATTGAGCCAACGCAGTGTTATCGAATTCCAGAGAGTTT
>CAZBIN010000094.1:0-10942 GCA_964491995.1 uncultured Orrella sp. | reverse complement strand
TCGTGGCCTACATCGGTTTCAAGATGCTATTCCCGGTGACCTCTGTCGGCGACATCCCTGAAGCTGGAAATGCGCTTGATCCTGTTAAAGGAAAGTCTGTACCAAACCTGGCCTTTGTCCCGCTGGCGATGCCGGGCACAGCAGGTCCTGGCACCATGGCGATGATTATGAGTGCCACCTCGAAGATTCACTCGGTCGAGTCGGTGTATCCGGGTTGGATGCTGATGACAGTGCCCGTCGTGATTGCCTTGTTGCTCGGACTTTTGTTCTACATCTGCCTTGGGTCGGCAGCCAGGATCGTTGCTTTGATTGGGCAGGATGGGGTCGATGCCATTTCCCGGATCATGGGGTTCTTGCTTGTCTGCATGGCGGTGCAGTTTGTCATCGACGCTGTCCTGAACATCATTGCCGATCCGGTGCACGCCAGTCCGGGACAGCCTGTTTCATAGCGCGAAGCCACCAGTTTCGGTTAATGTATTAAAAGAATCCGCAGCAAAACACAGCTCGCAGGTGTTTGTGGTCGTGTTGAATGATGGATGGTCGTTAAAAAAACGGAGTGACAGCGGTTTGCGGGAATGAATCAGACGATGACTAGAAGAAACAAATTCATTCCGCGTCCAGCCGTCGTTGCGGTCATTGCAGTGGCCTGTTTGATCGTATATTGGGCTCAGCTCTTGGCATCCTATGACCACATGCGCGGTCATGTCAGAGTCGATACATTGCGTCTGGCCAGTCAGTCTGCACATGCGCTCTCGTTACAGGTCAATACGCTGTTTCAAGAGCTGGACTATTTTTCACAACAGCTTTCAACAGCCTGGCTTGAAGATACCCCAAAGTCTTTTGACAGATCTGTTGTCCTGGCCATGGAAGCGCTTACGCCGGGGGCTCTGGTCCAGGTTGCCGTGGCGGATGCGCAGGGGGTGATTGTCTATTCCCGCCTTGCCAGCGGACCGGTTGTGATTGATGCCAGCCCGGCCGTGTCGATTGCAGACAGGGAGCACTTCAAGGTGCATCAGCGCGCCGCCGAGCCGCAGTTGTATATCAGCGAGCCTGTCATGGGGCGCGTCTCGAATCAGTGGACTATTCAGTTCACTCGCGGACTCTGGGAAGACGGTGTCTTCAAGGGAGTGCTGGTCGTGGCAGTCTCTGCAAAGCACCTGTCTGCTGCGCTCGAGGCAGTCTTTCCGGATCTTGATGATGTGGCAGTGATCCTGAACGAAGACGGTGCTTATCTTGCCCGTTCGCGTGATCTGACAAGTGTGCTTGGAATGCGCGTTCCTGTATCACGCCAGTTTTTGCAGGATAAAAGCCTGGGCACAGGTGTCTATGATGCGGTTGCAGGGGTCGATGGTGTCGAGCGCTACTACAGTTGGTGGCGCGGGGCCGACTATCCGTTTGTTCTGTCGGTCGGGTATGGAAAGGGAAGTGCTCACGCCACCGTTGATGAAGCAATCAATGACAGCATCACTCAGAACATCGTCGGAACCGTGCTGCTGCTGCTGGCGGGTGTTCTGCTTCTTTACCAGTGGACTGTCAGAGCCCGGCAGACCGAGGATTTGCTGCAAACCCAGCAAAGGCTGGCGCTTGCACTGAAAGGCGGACAGTTAGGTAGCTGGGACTGGATCGCACAGGACGGACGGCTTAGGGTCGATCAGGCCTGGGCCGATATTTTTGGTTTTCAATCGCCCGCGGATGTCAAAAACACGACGGACTGGGAGCTATGTCTGCACCCGCAGGATCGTCAGCGAGTGCTCGAGCACTTCAGCGAGGCACTGAAGCAGCCCGATGGGATTTACGATCTTGAATATCGTATCGTCAGAGGCGACGGGTCAATCCGCTGGGTTTCCGATCGCGGGCAGGTGGTTGAGCGTGACGATCAGGGTGAGCCAGTCCGGATGGCGGGAACCAAGCAAGACATTACCCAGCGAGTTGAGGCTCAACAGGCGGAGCAGGCGGTGCGCTTGCAGTTGAGCAAACTCGTGGCTGAGGTCCCTGGAGCGGTGTATCAGTTCAAGCGAGCTCCCGACGGTCGATACAGCTTTCCATTTGCCAGTCCGGGAATTGTGGATATCTATGGCGTGGAACCCGAAGACGTTGTGACTTCTGCCGAGAGGGTGTTTCAGACGGTCCATCCTGCAGACTTGGCTCGCGTGACGCAGGAAATTGAACAGTCTGCACGCACGCTCGAAATCTGGCACAGTGAGTATCGGGTGCTGCGGTCTGATGGCGCCATTCGCTGGATTTCAGGACATTCGAAACCTGAGAAGCTTGATGACGGATCGGTGCTCTGGCACGGGTATCTGCAGGATACTACCGCTGACCATGCGCTGGCTCAGGCCCTCAAAGCCAGTGAAGCCCATCTTCGACTGACCTTGGAAGCCATTCAGGATGGCCTGTGGTCCTACGACCATCAGGCTGAGATAGCAAGCTGGGATAATCAGATCCGTGTAATTCTCGGGTATACCGGTGAAAACTGGCAGAATCCGTCGCTCGCAAGTCTTTATGGGCTGATCCACCCGCAAGACCTGAAACGTCTGAAGACCGAGAGTTTATCGCTCTCCAATCATCGCCCTCACCAGGTTTTCTGGATGGAATTTCGCATGAAGACCGCGCAGGGTGCCTGGCTTTGGGTTCAAGCCCGCGGCAGCGTGAGTGAGTGGAATGATGATGGTTCTCCAAAGAAAACCATCGGTGTGCTTTCAGATATCAGTCGGCGGGTCACGGAAGGCCAGATACGTCAGGCGCTGCTCGATCGCAGTCCTGCTGCCATTGTTTTGCTGGATCAGAAGCGCCAGGTTCTTGATGCCAACGAACGTGCAAGGGCGTTGTTTGTCAGGCCTGGCGTACCGCTGAATGAAATCAGTTTGCTCGATGTGCACCTTGACAAGGAACATTACGCCAGGTTTGAGACCTTCTATCAGAAAGTTCGATGTGAAGATGCGGTGCGTGCAGACTTTCCCCTGCAAGATATCCAAGGGCAAGTTCACTGGTTTGATATGCATGGTGTGTTGCTCGACCCCTCAGATAGTGACAGTCCGGTTGTATGGACGTTGATTGATATCTCTGCGCGGCATGCTGCCGATGCTGCGCTGCGCACGGAAAGGATTCGCGTCAGGGCGCTGTTGGAGCGATTTCCTGGTGGAGTCCTGATTCAGGATAGTGACGAGAAAATTGTGTTCGTCAATGACATGTGGTGCGAACTCATGGGGATTGCATTCTCTCCTGCGACCTTGGTGGGACTGTCCCATGAAGGCCTGCAGGACCTGATTGGAGAGCGACGCGCGCAGTCGCATCAACAGAGTCTGGAGATGTCTCGACAGGAGGGCAATGGCAGAACGCTGGAAATCGAGGACGAAGGGGGGCAGTTCCTGGAAATGGAGCATCTTGAAATTGCGCAAGATCAGGAACGGTTGGGTTCGGTCTGGTTTGTCTGGAACATTACCGACCGCAAACGGCACGAGATCCAGCTCCGGCGCCTTGCCTCAACGGATCCACTGACCTCGCTGGCCAATCGTCGCAGTTTCCTGCGTGTGTTTGAAGATCACGTCCGAAAGGTCAGTCACAGCGCAGAGACGGCTGCAGGTGTGATCTTGATGCTTGATATTGATCACTTCAAGAAAGTCAACGACACCTATGGTCACGCGGCAGGTGATGTGGTCCTTAAAACCTTGTCGTCAACCATTCGTCAGCAGATCCGAGACCATGATTTCGCGGGCCGGCTGGGCGGTGAAGAATTCGCAGTCCTGCTCACCGGGCTTGATTTGAAGCAAGGGGTTGAGGTGGCCGAGCGGATTCGCTCCGCGGTGAAGGGCAGCTACGCCAAAGTTGAAGACAAAACGATCAAGATCACGATCAGTATCGGTTTGTCACCGATAGACTCAGACAAACCCGCTCTGCTGCTCGAACGCGCGGACAAGGCCTTGTATGAGGCCAAGCAGACCGGTCGCGACCGGGTGTGTGTCTGGCACCAATAGCAAGACTGTTGAGGATGCCCGGTAAAGATCGCGACAGACTGGGTCTTTGGCGAGGGACAAGAGACATCGACCTTAGCAGGGTTGACGGTATGATGATCGCCTGCTTAATTCGTTCGAGTGTTTGCAACCGATGAAACGCGTCCTGGTAGTGCGTAACGACAAGATTGGTGATTTCATGCTGGCCTGGCCTGCTATCGCACTGCTGGCCCGAAGCGGCGAGTGTGAGGTGTCAGTGCTGGTGCCGGAATACACGGCTGAGCTGGCGCGCATGTGCCCATGGGTCAGTCACGTTGTGATCGATCCCGGCCCCAAAGCGCCGTTTGTCAGGCAGCAGCAAATGATTGACGACATCAACGCTCTGAAGCTCGATGCCGCCATCGCCTTATTCTCCAACTGGCGCAATGCGGTGACCTTGCGTCATGCCGCCATACCCTATCGGCTGGCACCCGCCACCAAACTCGCGCAAATCCTGTACACCCACCGACTGGTGCAGCGCCGCTCTCGTTCGATCAAGCCCGAGTGGGAATACAACCTGGATCTGGCGGCGAGATTTCTGAGTGATCACAAGTTACCGATTGCATCGGTGCGACCGCCTTACATGTCTGTCCCGACCGATGAGCGGGAGGCCGCAAGGCACCAGATCGCCTCGATGCTGGGCTTTTCTGCTAACGACAAGTGGCTGGTGGTCCATGTGGGTTCAGGTGGCTCGGCTGTGAACCTGTCACTGGGCCAGTATGAGACCTTGATCTCGGATCTGTCGTTTCATCTGGGTGGCTGGCAAGTTCTTTTGACGGCGGGCCCTGAGGAAGTGTCCATTGTCGGTGGTTTGAGCGCTGCGCTGCTTGCCCGTCACGTTCCGGTTTCCGTATTGCCACCGGATCAGGGATTGCGCGGTCTGGTGTCTGCAATTGCCAATGCTGACTGCTTCATATCTGGCAGTACCGGTCCACTGCACATTGCCGGGGCGCTTGATGTCCCGAGCGTGGGATTTTTTCCGGGGCGACGCTCGGCAACAGCGCTGCGCTGGCAACCTCTGAATTCAAATGGCCGTCATCTGCCGATTCAGGCACCCGTGGACAAGGGGGCCCAATCCTTTGCCAGATTTGATCTGAACCTTGCCTGCGAGCAGATTCTGGACTGGCTGCAGTCGGTTCCCCCGTCTCCCGTGAGCAATTAAGTCACCTTTGGGTGCTATTGATGGTTCTCTTCATCAGGTGTCAGGGGCCGGTCCTGGTGCCTTATCCAGAGGTCGGCGTATTTGGCAAAAGTCGAGTGAGCCGACAGCAGGGCGAGCAGCAGTCCTTGCCGCCCATCGAGAAATCCGGCTTTGATCACGTACATTTTTAGGAAACAACCCAGCGCGTGAGCAACGCCCTGAGCCAGACTCGCTCGCTTTCCTTTTGCGTGTCTTTGCTCAGCCCAAAGACTGGCGTAGTGGGCCGATTTCACCAGATAGTGCTGCAAATCACGGTAAGTGAAATGCAGCAAGTCGCCTTGCAAATTGATCACAGGGGTGTTGGGAGGAATGCGCACGCTTTCGTGCACAGGGTCGTCGGAGTATTCCGTCAGCGCGGTCGGGTACAGGCGCGCCACCCGGTCCGGATACCATCCACTGTGACGGATGAATCTCCCGAAAACCCAGGAAAGCCTGCTGACACAGTAGACCGCATCTTGACGGTTCTCCGATACGGCGCTTCGGATGGCGGTTGCCAGTGGTTTGGTTACCCGCTCGTCAGCGTCGATCCAGAAGACCCATTCTGCTCGGACGTGTTGCTGCGCGATCTGGCGCTGGCGTCCAAATCCCTTCCAGTCACGATGCTCAATCACACGCACATTGGCGTATCTTCGGGCGATCTCGAGGGTATCGTCCTGACTGCCCGAGTCAACCATCACGATCTCATCAGCCAGTTGATGACAGCTTTGCAGGCAGGCATCAAGGTTTTGCGCCTCGTTCTTGACGATCATGGCAATGGCCAGTGTTGGCATGGGGTTTGGAGGGGTGTTTGCTTGCGGCTTCATTCCGCCATTCTAAAAGGCAATCCGAGCTTTTTGTCGGAGCAGAGGCATCGCGATCTGCTGCAGGTTGCTGGCTTGCAGCTTGCACCTCATCATGGGTGTCACCCAGGTTGTGTGAGCGACGTTGGAGACCTCCGCCAGTATCTGCACACCTGAGTTTCCACCACCGACAATCAGAATTCGCTTACCCGTTGTAAAGACTTGGATCACTGTCGTGAGCTGAGTGTTGCTGGATGCCTTTGAACCGCTCGATGCCAGGATACGCCGGAATATAGGGGGTGCCCCAGTTGCCGGTTGCTTTCATCAAACGGTAATATTCCGTCGGTTACATTTCTATAATAATCGAAATATCAAATATACAGGAAACTTTCATGCGCATCGGAATCAACGGAATGGGACGAATTGGCCGCCTGGCGTTGCGCGCAGCAATGGGTGGCGTGCATCGCCCTGAGATCGATCCACGTCGCGAGCGGCGCTTTGAAGTGGTGCATGTCAATGAAATCAAAGGTAACGCTGAGGCGATTGCCCATCTGCTTGAGTTTGACACAGTTCAAGGTCAATGGCGTGAGTCGATTGGTAGTCCGCAAGCTGACCGAATTCTGATTGGCAGTCATGAAATCAGCTGCTCGGCTCAAGCGGCACCAAATGAGATTGCATGGGGGGACCTGGGGGTTGACCTGGTGCTTGAGTGCACAGGGAAACACCTGAGCCCCGAAGTGCTGCAGGGTCATCTGGATCGCGGTGCCAAGCGCGTGATTGTGGCTGCACCTGTCAAGACCGGCGGTATTCGCAACATCGTATTCGGTGTCAATCATGGTCTGTACGATCCTGTGCGAGACCGCATTGTGACGGCGGCTTCTTGCACCACCAACTGCTTGGCACCAGTGGTCAAAGTCGTGCATGATGCGGTTGGTATCAAGCATGGTCAGATCACCACCATTCACGACCCGACCAATACCAATGTGGTTGTGGATGCGATTCACAAGGATTTGCGACGAGCACGTAGCGCGATGCAGAGTCTGTCACCGACTACCACGGGCAGTGCAACAGCGATTGCGCTGATCTATCCTGATCTCAAGGGTAAGCTCAATGGACATGCAGTGCGTGCGCCAGTGCTCAATGCATCACTGACAGACTGTGTGTTCGAGATGAAGCGCACGGTGACTGTAGAAGAAATCAATGAACTGTTTGCCCAAGCCGCCCTGCAAGGGCCACTGGCGGGTATTCTCGGGTACGAGACACGCGCACTGGTGAGCGCTGACTATGCTGGTGATACCCGCAGCGCGATCGTCGATGCACTCTCGACCATGGTGACAGACCAGACTTTGCTAAAAATATATGCCTGGTATGACAACGAAATGGGTTTTTCCTGCAGGATGATTGATCTCGCAGGTTATATGCAAGATGCAGGGTTCTGATCATGCAAAACAAGGTAGCAGGTTCTGGCAGCAATGCATCTGCTCCGGCGCTAGCGCAGCAGTATGCGATCGTCACGGGGGCGTACTGGGGCTTTACGCTGACTGATGGCGCCTTGCGAATGCTGGTGTTGCTGCATTTCTACCAGTTGGGATACTCGCCCTTCACGCTGGCATTTCTGTTTCTGCTCTACGAGTTTGCTGGTGTGCTGGCCAATTTGATCGGTGGCTGGCTTGCGACCCGCTACGGTATCACCCGCATGTTGACGGTGGGTTTGTCATTGCAGATCGCCGGGTTCATGCTGCTTTCAGCACTTTCGCCAGACTGGTCTGCAACCTTGTCGGTTGCCTGGGTGGTATTGGCGCAGGGGGTTTGTGGCGTGGCCAAGGATCTCACCAAGACGGCGAGCAAGTCTGCAATCAAGATCACCGCCAGCCAGGCCGAAGGGCAGTTGTTCAAGTGGGTTGCATGGTTTACGGGTAGCAAAAATGCTATGAAAGGCGTGGGGTTCTTTCTGGGTGGTGCGTTGCTGCAGTCAGTAGGATTCTCTGATGCTTTGTGGGCAATGGCCGGTGTGCTCGCCCTGGTGCTTGCTGGGGTGATCTGGCGCCTGCCCCCTATGATGGGCAGGCGCAAAGCTTCCTCGAGCGCACGCGAACTTTTTGCCAAAAACCGGGCCATCAATCTATTGGCAGCAGCGAGGGTATTTCTTTTTGGTGCGCGCGATGTCTGGTTTGTGGTTGGTGTGCCAGTGTTTCTGTACGCCTCGGGCTGGAATTTCGCCATGGTGGGTGCATTTCTGGCTAGCTGGACAATTGGCTACGGCATGGTGCAGGCCATAGCCCCGCAACTCGTGCGGCGAAGTCCCGATGGACTGTCTACGGAAGTTCCTGCAGCTCGCGGGTGGTCAGGCGTGCTTGCACTTGTTCCGATCATTCTCGCACTGCTCGTGGCCATGGGAGTACAACCTGTCCAGTGGTGGGTCGTCGCAGGTCTGGCCTTGTTCGGGTTTGCGTTTGCCGTGAACTCTTCAGTCCACTCGTATCTGATCCTGGCTTATGCAGGATCAGAGAAGGCGGCCGAGGATGTTGGTTTCTACTACGCAGCCAACGCACTGGGTCGGCTGATCGGCACGTTGCTTTCCGGCTTGCTGTATCAATGGGGCGGTCTGGTGCTCTCGCTAGCCGGTTCAGCCGCGATGCTGCTGTTGTGCTGGGCGATCACCTTGCTGCTGCCCACGCGTATCGGGTCGCCACAGCAGCAGAGATGACCGGTATTGACAGACTCTCCTCCCGAGATGCGTGTATGTGCAGAGTACGTGCGCGATCAAGCTGTCACAGCGGTAATTTTGATGCAACGCGCCCGATGCTTTTGATCAATCCAGACCTCGTTCGGGTCTACCGTATGACATTGTTCGCTCGCCTGGGGGCAGCGTGGGGCAAACGAACAGCCAGCAGGCAGACTGGCCAGATCCGGTGGTGAGCCGGAGATGGTCTCAAGACGAGTGCCCTTGGCGAAGCTGCCATGCGAGGCGCCGTGCAGCAGTGCCTTGGTATAGGGGTGGGCAGGGCTGCGAATAATGTCTCTGACCGGCCCCTCTTCGACAATGCGACCGGCGTACATCACGGCAATACGGTCAGCGACTTCGACTGCGGCACCGATGTCATGGGTCACGAAAATAACGGATAACCCGAGCTCGCGTTGCAGTTCCCGTAACAGCAATAGGATCTGGATCTGCACTGTGGCATCGAGTGCTGTCGTGGGCTCATCTGCCAGCAACAGCTTGGGCTGGCTGGCCAGCGCCAGCGAGATCATGGCCCGCTGGCGCATGCCCCCCGACATCTCGTGCGGATAGGCGTTCAGACGTCGTTGCGGGCTGGGAATACGGACTCTTTCAAACAGGTCCAGAGCCCGTTGCAATGCCTGTGCCCGGTCGACGTTCGCGTGTCGACGAATCGCTTCGGTGATCTGTTCTCCGACCGTGTAGACCGGATCGAGTGCAAGCAGAGGTTCCTGAAAAATCATGGACACTTCACTGCCCCGGAAATCGGCCAGTGCTTTACCTGAGAGTGCCATGATGTCACGTCCGTCAATTTCGATGCGACCCTCCATGGTTGTGCGTCGTGGAGGGTGAAGCTTGAGGATCGAACGCAGGGTGACACTCTTGCCGGACCCGGATTCACCAATCAGGGCGATCACCTCACCACGTTTGACGCTCAGATTGACGCCATCAACCGCTTTGACAGGCTTTTTGCCAGCATTGAAGGTGATGTTCAGATTCTCGATGTGCACGAGTGGGGCAAGTTCTGTGCTCATATCGTTTCCCGGATGCTGATAAACGGATGCTTATGTAGGTAGTTGCTTTTGGGCTCATACATGAGACAGGCAACCGACTGACCATTTGTCTGAGGCGTCAGTGTTGGCATCTCCTCCTTACACGCTTGTTGTGCATAGACACACCGGGTATGAAACCGGCAGCCTGGTGGCGGATTGATCGGGTTTGGAGGGTCACCCGACAAGGGTGGCTCTTCGGTACGGTTGTCAGGATCCAGGGAGGGTATCGAGGACAGAAGCGCTTTGGTGTATGGGTGAAGAGGCGATTCAAACATGGTCTCGCAGTCGCCGATCTCAATGACCTGTCCGAGGTACATGACCATGACCCGGTCCGAGACGTAGCGCACCACATTCAGATCATGACTGATGAAGACATAGGTCAGACCAAACTCCTGCTTCAGGTCAAGCAATAGATTGAGCACCTGGGCTTCGACGGACTTGTCCAGAGCTGATACCGCCTCATCGAGAACGATCAGGCGCGGCTGCAAAGCCAGTGCGCGAGCAATGTTGACCCGCTGACGCTGTCCACCTGAAAGTTCGTGGGAATATCTTGCTGCAAATCGTCTCGGCTCGAGGCCAACCCGGGCCAGAAGGTCGTGGGCGCGCTCAACGGCACGCTTGTGATCCACCCCGTGCACTTCGGGACCAAATGCGATCGAGTCTTCAATGGTCAGTCTTGGATTGAGGGATGCGTAACTGTCCTGAAACACCATCTGTGCCTGACTGCGGAAAGATTTGAAGCTCAGGTCTTTCGAACCCACTGTCAGTCCGTCAAAGACGATATCGCCTTTGTCGCGTTCGATCAGATTCATCAGCAGGCGCGCCGTGGTGGATTTTCCGCAGCCGGACTCCCCGACAACGCCAAGGGTCTCACCTTTGCGCACCTGAAACGAGATGTTATCGACGGCACGCACAACGCCTGTTGGTCGACCCAGAAGGTCTTTCTTGAGCGGGAAGTGCTTGACCAGGCCTTTGACGTGCAGCAGCGGCTGTCCAGGGCCACCGTAATCGGGATGTGTGGGTTGGGTCATGATCAGTCCTTGATTTCCATGGCACTTCTGAGGCCATCCGATAGAAGGTTGAAAGCGATGGATGTGATGAAGATCATCACGCCGGGCAAAGCAGCAATCCAGGGTTGAACATAGATCGCTGTGCGCAGCGTGTTGAGCATCAGGCCCCACTCCGGTTCGGGCGGCTTGACG
>CAZBIN010000093.1:0-10951 GCA_964491995.1 uncultured Orrella sp. | reverse complement strand
CCGTTTGGACATCAGCTACGAATCACGTGATCACTTGCCAGGCGTTCGATCTCGACGTCCGAGTAACCTGCCTGCTGCAGAATCTCAATGGTGTGCTGACCCAGCGAGGGCGGATCGGCCCGAACCCCCAGTCGCTCACCGGCCAGGGTGATAGGCAGCAGTGCGGTGAGCGTCTTGACCTCGTTGCCCGCTCCACTGGCATCTGCCGGCAGAGTGACCGGCGCCAGGCCACCCGTCTCAAGCAGGTGCGGGTCGTGGAAAAGATCCTCGGGCCGCGTGATCGGCGCATAGGGCAGACCGATTTTTTCAAAGCGGGCGGTTAGCTCAGCAGCGCTGAAATCGGCAAAGCGCTTGCGCAACTCCGGCATCATCCAGTCACGCGCCTGCACGCGGGCATTATTGCTGCCGAGCCGCTCATCGGCTTTCAGGTCTTGAAAGCCGAACTCCTCGCACATCAAAGCCCACTGGGTGTCGCTGACGGCAGCCAGAAAAATCTGCTCTTGATCCTTGACCGTGAAAACGTCATAAACCGCCCAGGCACTGACTCTGCTGGGCATCGGTGCAGCTGGCTTGCCCGTCACAGCGAACTGCGTCATGTGCTGGGCAACCAGAAATACGTTGTTCTCGAACAAGGCGCTTTGCACCTCCTGGCCTCGTCCCGTCCTGTTTCGTTCTGCGAGGGCGGCCAGCACACCAATGGCACCAAACATGCCCCCCATGATGTCGTTCACACTGGTCCCGGCCCTGAGCGGCTGACCTTTGGGACCCGTCATATAGGCCAGTCCCCCCATCATCTGCACCACCTCGTCGAGCGCGGTGCGATGCTCGTAAGGTCCGGCCAGAAATCCCTTGTGTGACACATAGATCAGTCCGGGGTTCAGACGTGACAGCGCCTCATAGCCAAACCCCAGTTTGTCCATGGTGCCCGTTTTGAAGTTCTCGCTAAAGACATCGGCATTGGCAAGCAGGCGCAGCACCACTTCCTGACCGCGGGGGTCTTTGACGTCCACCGCAAGACTCTTCTTGTTGCGGTTGAACATCCCGAAAAATCCTGCACCTGAACCGAGCAGACGGCGAGTATTGTCACCCGTGACAGGTTCGACCTTGATGACCTCTGCGCCCAAATCCGCCAGGATCATCCCGCAGGTCGGGCCCATCACCATGTGGGTGAACTCCACCACACGCAAGCCGGTCAGCGGCAACTGTTTGGTCTCGGTCATGCTTGCACCTCTTGCGCGGGCTTTGCCATCGACTCATGCACAGGACGACGACCGTCCGCGTAGACAAAGCCTTTGGTCAGACCTGCTTCAGGTGTCATACCGTAGACGGGCTCACCGGGCAGCCCCAGACTCAGCACCTGTCTTGCGAGCATCAGCTTTTCAAGGTCAACACCGGTTGACACGCCCATCGCTTCAAACATGAAGACCAGATCCTCGGTTACCACATTGCCAGAGGCGCCGGGTGCATAAGGACAGCCACCAAGCCCTCCCAGCGAGCTATCAAAGGTTCTGACGCCGACCTCGAAGGCCGCCAGACAATTCGCCAGACCCAATCCTCTCGTATTATGAAAGTGTCCCGCCCCTGTGAGCTCGCCAATCTCGGTGCGCACTTTATTGAACAGCCGGGTGACCTGCGCAGGATTGCCCATACCGGTCGTATCAGACAATCCGACCTCGTCAACGCCTGCTTCGGCTAGCGCAGCGGCGAGCCAGACCACATCCTCGTCAGGCACCAGTCCTTGCAGTGTGCAGCCAAACGCCGTGGACAATCCGGCTTCGATCCGGGTGTCAGGCGCCATTTCGTTTCGCAGCGAGACGATGCTTTTGACTTCCTCAACCATCTGCTCGCGGGTCTTGCGTACGTTGGCCATCGAGTGTGCCTGGCTGGCGGACACCGGTAGCGTGACTTTGTGCACGCCTGTCGCAAAAGCACTCTGGGCACCGCGCAAATTCGGCACCAAAGCCATCACGGTCAACCCCGGCCTGGTCAGTGCGTGCTCAACGACCTGGGCCACATCTGCCATCTGTGGCAGCAGTCTGGCAGGCACAAATGAGCCCACTTCAATCTCTCGGACTCCGGCATCGTACAGCGCGTCGATCCAGGCGAGTTTGTGGTGGGTCGGCATCGTCGCCTTCACACTTTGCAATCCGTCCCGTGGCCCCACTTCACTGATCAGCACTTGCGTTGTCATCCTTGCGTCCTTCTGGTTTTGTTGTGCGGAAGTTATCTGCGAGTTTTGTTGTACAGAATATAGTTTTATAAGATAGAACAATTATAATTAAGCCTTCCCACCTGTCAAACCCTCAGGCCCGCATTCGGACGCATCTAACCGGAACTATGCCCAGAAAATCCTCGCACATCTCTATCGCCGATGAGAACGCCGCACCAGGGGGTGTTGCTGCCGTTGACCGCGCCATCAGTCTGCTGGCGGTTTTCCGGCAGGCAGACAGAGCTTTGACGATCACGGAGCTGGCGCAAAGAACCCGTCTTCATAAAAGCACCGTGCTGCGTCTGGTCACTTCTCTGGCGCACGGACAGTTTCTGCAGCGAACCGCTGAAGGACAATGGACACTGGGTCCGGAAGTCTCGCGTCTGGCCGCGATTTACTGGGCATCGTTTCAGCTTGAAGATGTGGTGTTGCCCGAGATGCACAAGCTCGTCCAGAAAACACAGGAGAGTGTGTCATTCCATGTCCGCCAGGCAGACAAGCGACTGGTGCTGTTTCGCGTGGATTCACCGCAACTGCTGCGGGATCACACACGACGCGGCGATCTGGTGCCCCTGGACCAGGGCGCAGGTGGTCGTGTGCTGATGGCTTTCTCGGGCGCGCCAGGTCCCCTCTATGATCAGATCCGGCGTGATGGATATGCCCTGATTCACGGCGACCGTGTGCAAGGTGTTTCTGGAGTCTCCGCGCCTGTGTTCAACGCCAGAGGCGAGCTGGTAGGCGCCCTGACCCTGTCCGGACCCGAACAGAGGATAAAAGCGGAGTTCATCACTGAAGTACGACAGTCGGCACTACGCCTGAGCCAGGCGCTTGGCGCTTGATCGCCCCTACCCATCCCTCGGCAGGGGGTAACCGACGGACTTGACGACACCCGTTCTCTTTAACGACCCCGCAATTCAACCCAGCGAAGGCGTTTTATCTAACGGCAAACGTCAGTTTTTATGCGGATTGACGTGAAATGGCGAACCCTGAGCCTTGGTTTGTCTCATTGGTCAGCGCTCAAGACTTTTTGAGCCAACGTGCAAACAGCTTGCGCAATGCCCACCGCCCGAATATCCAACCCGGAATCAACACCACCAGCCACGGGACTGTACCGGCCACAAACAGCAGGACTGAACCGACACTATCCGAGAAAGTCGATCCCATGTTGTGCCAGGCATGACGAATTGGATCCCAGATGTCGCGCGCAATCGTTTGCGGGGTGCTTCGATACTGAAAACTCATCCGCACCTTGTCGGTCTGCTGTGCCAGTACGCGCGACTGTGACTGCATGGAGTCAATGGTGGATTGCACCCGGTTAAGTTCTCGCTCCAATGCCAGCAGGTCTGACAATTTGTGCTCCCGGTCAGCATCTTTGACCATGGCTTGCAGCCTGTCTCGCAAGCTTTCTGCATTGCGTAATCTGGAATGCAGGTCCACCCACTGCAGGGTCTTGTCCTCGCGGGTCACACTAGTCTCGACCGGTGCGGGTCCAGCCGCAGCCATCGACTGCAAAAACTTGTCAAACACCGCATGGTCGACACGCATTTCAATCTGACCATACCTCGCACCCTCGCCAGGACCTCTGCTGGAAAGGGATGCGTGCACGATTTCACAAGCGTCATCGAGATTCACACAAATATCCCGGTGAC
Organism: uncultured Orrella sp.; assembly: GCA_964491995.1. Lineage (GTDB taxonomy): Bacteria > Pseudomonadota > Gammaproteobacteria > Burkholderiales > Burkholderiaceae_B > Algicoccus. Next base: position 7,093 of record CAZBIN010000093.1, on the reverse strand, counting down.
CCGTCCAGACCCGCTCGAGCGCATCCGGTTTGATTTCAAAAACCCACTGCTGAGATTGCGCAATCTTGCGTGATTGCGCCGTTTCAGGCGAGGTTGTGGTGTCGTTGGCAACCATCGCGGGTGCTGCACGAGCCATCGTTGCCCGATCCACCGGCATCTGCCCTGTGGCGCGGCCGCCATCAAAGGATCCCGACGACATTTCGGGAGAATAAGGCGCTTGTGCAGTTTGCCGGGCAGCGTCTTCGTCATAGCACCCGGCCAGACCAAGACTCAGCCCGAAAGTCAGGATCATTGCGGCGATGTGATGAGTTTTTTGCAACATGGACAGACCTTTATGACGATTGCCGACCATATAGCCGTGTGAGATGAGACTGCATGAAACAACTGTTTGCCATGGCACTATACAGCGTGCAAGACCCACAGCAACCTCAGGATGACGGCAGACCATCGATTAACCGACTGGCCCGAATCACTGCCTGGGCAGATCGTTCCAGCTTTGTCAAAGCATAAACCCCACCATGAACATCAGTCCGCGCATTCCCCCTGCTAGGTGCACGGATGCGAAGCATCCTCAGTGCGCGAGCACGACGCCGGGAGGGGGTCAAGCGGACGGTTCGGTATCAGACGAATGAGCTGTTGACGAGGTGACCAAATGCGCGACAAGCCCTGTTCAAGTCAGTCGGCTGCGCATTAGCCTGGGGCCTGAGCCGCGATTCTCACCGCATCTCAGGCCAGGGCAAATCTTTGTCTGCTGGCGACGCCTGGTCACGATTCCTCTGGCACCCCCGCGCAAACCCTACTGTGTCAGCGATGCCTCCACTTGAACAGCAATCTCGAGCAACTTTTGGTCCGTATTGCCTGCGCCCATCAACTGGTACCCAATCGGCAGACCATTCACCGGCAAGGGCAGCGAAACGGCGCATAGCGCCAGGTAGTTGGCTGGCTGAGTGTTCTGCGTCATGCCCAAGGCAAGCTGCATGCCTTTCTGTGGGTCATCGAACTCAGACAGCAGCGGCGCAAAGTCCGTGGTGGTTGGACTCACCCAGGCGTCAAATCCGGCAAACTGCCGATGCACTGCATCACAACTTTTCTTGCGTTTGTCTTCCAGCGCCAGGAAATCGTAAGCCTTGGTCTCAAGCCCTGACTCCACACGCTTGGCGATGACGGGATCCATCAGATGCTTTTGTGCAAGGAAGTTTTCCGTGCCAAAAATCGATAGCAAGGATGCCGGCATCGACACGGGGAAGTAACCGGCACGCTCGGGAGCTTGAGACACGACGATATCTTCTAACAAACATCCTGCTTGCCCCAGCTGCTGATTGGCTTTCTTGAATGCATCACCGATCTGGCTGTTGAGATTGTCGCTGAAGTGGTTGACGGGAACCCCCAAGCGCAGGCGATCAAGCTTCACACCCGTTGGCTCGTCTGGGTGCTTGTATCCAAACAGAGTCGAATTGATGGCCTTGAACGCGAGCAATGCATCCTTGGCCGACCGGGTCAGCAGTCCAATCGAGTCGACGCGAGGATCCAGCGGGAAAGCCCCATCAACGGGCCAGAGCCCCACGGTGGTCTTGAGCCCAAAGATGCCATTGAAAGCGGCGGGCACCCGGACCGAGCCACCCGAATCTGAGCCAATCGCAAAGGCGCACATCCCCGCTGCCACGGCCACGCCAGAACCTGAACTTGATCCGCCGGGCACCCTGTGGCTGTCCAGATCCGATGCGTTCCAGGGCGTGCCACGTGGGGTTGAGTGGCCAGTAATGCCAAGGCACAGTTCGACTGCCTTGGTCTGCCCCAGGAACACGCAACCCGCTTTTCTGAGTGCGCTGATAAAAGTCGCTTCCTTGGTGCCAAGCACATCGGGCAACTTCATGTTCGAGCCGACGTGAGGCTGCGGCATGCCGGACATCTGAAAGACGTCCTTGATTGCGATTGGCACCCCCATCAGCGGCCCCAGGTCAGTGCCTGACTTGATCAGAAGGTCCATGGCCGTGGCGGTCGCGAGCGCGCTGTCCCTGGCCACCGACTCGAATGCACCGAACTTCTGGTCCAGCTTTTCGATGCGCTCAAGGTAGGCTTGGGTCACACTCAAAGAAGTGACCTTGCCTGCACGAAAGTCCTTGGCAAACTGCTCGAGACCACCCTGGCCAAATGGGTCAACTGGCAAATCCTTCATTTACTTCTCCGGTATAAAGCAATCAAGATAAACAGAGTTTTTTACAGACCGAGATAGGCTTTCTTGATCAATGGATGCCCCTCAAGCTCGGACGAAGGACCCTCCAGAACCAGCCGGCCATTTTCCAGTACGTATGCACGGTGACTGAACTGAAGCACCTGCTTGATGTTTTGTTCTACCAGCAGAACTGGAAAACCCAGATCAGCGATCTGCCGGATGGCCTGCATGACCTGCTTGACGTAGAGTGGCGACAGCCCGAGGCTGGGCTCGTCCATGATAAGAAGGTCGGGATCCAGCATCAGAGCACGCGCAATGGCTACCATCTGTTGCTGGCCACCGGACAGAGATCCTGCATCCAGGTTGGCAAAACCTTCCATGTCAGGAAAAAGAGCGAAGACTTTTTCCAGATTCCGGTTGCGATTGGCACGATGCTTGGGGAGATACCCCCCCATCAGAATGTTGTCTTTGACAGAAAGGTTGGGAAAAAGCTGGCGTCCCATGGGAACATGCGCCAGACCTCTTTCTGCCATCTGGTGTGGTTCCAGCCCGGAGATTTCTTCACCCTTGAACAAAATGCGACCCTTTCTGGGTTTGATCATCCCCGAGACGGCACGCAATATCGTCGATTTGCCGCTGCCGTTGCCACCGACCAGGCCCACAAGTTCTTTTTTGCTGACCTCCAGCGACACACCAAAAACAACCTGCAAGGAACCATATCCCAGATCGATGTCCTGAACTTTCAAGATGACTTCATCAGAGCTATTCATGTTCTCTAGTCCGTTCCCAGATAGGCCTCAATGACTTTCTCGTTGTTGATCACTTCAGTGGCCGATCCTTCGGCAATTTTCTGCCCACTGGCCAGCACAACCACGTGGTCAGACAATTGAATGATGGCTTCCATGATGTGCTCGACCATGACAATTGAAATTCCGGTCGCCGTCAGCGAACGCAAGAACTCGATCATCTCTTTGAGCGCTGGCGGATTCAGCCCTGCCATGATCTCGTCAAGAAACAGAACTTTTGGGTCAAGCGCCAAGGCTTTGGCCAGTTCAAGTCGTCGCAGCCGTGCGAGGTTCAGATCCGATGAAAGCTGATGGGCCCGGTCCAGTAGACCGACTTTTTCCAGTGATGACAACGCCACGCGCTCGGCATCTTTGCGCTTCGGATTCTTGAGAAATGCCGCCACGAGCACATTCTCCAGAACCGTGAGGTCCTCGTATGGCCTCTCGGTCTGGAAGGTGCGTCCCATGCCAAGTCGTGTGCGCACAAACGGTGGCAATGAGGTCACGTCCTGGTCAAAAAACTGGACACTGCCACTGCTGATAGGTGCGAATCCCGTGATCGCATTGAACAACGTCGACTTTCCTGCCCCGTTAGGCCCAATCAAACCAAGCGTCTCACCCTGATTCAGGCGCACCGAGACATTGTTGACCGCAACAACACCACCGTACTGCACTTTGATGTTGTCAGCTTTAAGCACGGTTTGCATATTTCCTCCTGATCAGCCTGTGAGCGTATTCACCAACAACGCCTTTGGGCAGCGCGAGAATCACGACCAGGATCAAAACGCCATAGACCAGCATATTGGCCTGTTCAAAAACAGTCCTGAAAATTTCGCCAGAAATGATCAACAAAGCCGCCCCCACTGCGGGACCCCAGACCGTGCCACGCCCGCCGATAATCACCGTCAATGCAATCTGGATCGACAACAGCAAGTTGAAGATGATGTGCGGCTCGATGAACGACAGAAAAATGCCATAGGCACCACCACCCAGAGCCGTCAGTACCGCCGACAAGACAAACGCTTTGAGTTTGATTTCGGTCGGGTTGATCCCGGCCGCCATTGCGGCCTCCTCATTGTCCCTGACAGCCTTGAGCTGATAGCCAAATTTCCGGGTCGAAATAAAGATCGTGATGGCAATCGTGAGCGCGGCGTAAATCAACATCAGGTAGTACTGAACGGTTTTATCGAACAAGTCCAGGCCAAACGGCTCAGGCAAAGTATCAATGAACACACCCGATGCACCGCCAGTCAGCCAGCCTTCGTTGATCGCCACCAGACGAATGATTTCCGCAATGGCAATGGTTGACAGCGTGAAATATGGCCCTTTCAAGCCAAAAGTCAGTTTGCCCCATAAAAATGCCAGCAAAGCAGCCACTGCCATGCCTATCAGAATGGACCACCAGGGTGCCAGACCAAATTGCGCTGAACCAATCGCCACAAAGTACGCACCAAGACCGACGAAAGTGGCATGACCCAGGCTGAGCTGCCCTGCCCACCCGCCCAGAATGTTCCAGGATGTGGCCCAGCCGGTGAACATCAACACGGTCAGACCAATCGTGATGTAGGACGAGGACAGCATGGGGTAAAGCGCGGCGAGAACGACCAGACCCAGAAGAATCGTAAAATTTTTGTTCATACTCGTTTCACCGTTTTGCCGAACAGGCCTTCGGGCTTGAGCAGCAAGACCAGAAGGAAAACCAGCAGACCGTAGGCGTCACGGTAGGCTGAATCCAGATACGACGCACCCAGCACCTCGACAACGCCAAGCACCAGACCACCCATGATGGCCGCTCCAATGTTGCCGAGCCCACCTAAAACGGTGACAACAAAGGCTTTGAGAGTGAACAAGGCACCCGTGGTCACTGGGGACGCAAACAACAGGGGAATCAACGCCACGCCAGCAGTCACCGCCAGACTCATGCCCAACCCGAACACAATGGCCTGAATTCTTTTGGTGTTGACACCGACAAGCTCTGCACCGAGCCGGTTCTCAGCCGTGGCGCGGATCGCACGTCCAATTTCAGTCTTGTTCAAAAGCCAGTACAAGGCGGCGATGACGCTGACCGTTGCAATACCCGCCAGCAACAGAACAACGGAGATCCGTATTTCGCCCAGCTTGAGCGTGGTCGTGGCGTACGACACATTCACTGACTGAGGCTCACCGCCAAATGTCAGCAACAGAAGGTTCGCGATCACCAGCGAGACACCCAGGGTGGCCAGCATCATTGACTCGGGCTTGGCATCAATGACCCGTGTCAACACAAACTTCTGCATCATGGCACCCACAATAAAACCCAGGGGTATGGCAAAGATCAGCGTCAGATAGGGGTCCCAGCCAAACAGGGCATTGAGCAGTACCGCAAAATACATGCCGATCACGACGAAGTCACCGTGGGCGAAGTTGATGGTGCGCATCACACCAAAAACCAGCGTCAGACCCACGCCAATCAAGGCGTAAACTGCCCCGATCAGAATCCCGTTGGAAAGATTCTGAAAAAATGAAATGTAATCAAACATGGTGGACCTTTGGGCAACCCGAGTGGTTCAGTAGAACTTGATATCTCGAGCATCAGTCAGGCAAGCCACATACCGAGCTGAGTCGGCATGTGGCTTTGAAGGGTATGCCTGTTAGTTAGACAGCCTGGGTTTCTGGGAGGCTATGTCTGCTGGGGAAACCGTGACGTGCTTGCCATCCTGAATCTGGATGATCGCGCTGCGAATCGGGTTTTGTCCCTTGAAGCCGTCATAGTCCAAAAAGACAACGTCTGTGACAGGGGTTTTCAACTTGGTGGCTTTGAGAGCGTCACGCACCTTTTCACGATCAACCGAATCAGCCCGGCGCAGTGCGTCAGCTGCAATCACCAGCGCCAGGTATCCCTCAGCCTCATAAAATGACGGCTCAGCGCCAGTCTTGGCTTTCAGGCGAGCGTACAGCTCAGGCGTTCCTTCGTACTTGACGTCGGGACTCCAGCTGACAGCCGAAACGATGTTCTCGGAATTCTTTCCGACTTGCTGGATAAAGCTGCCAGTCGAAGACGCCGTATCAATGGCCACCACTTTTGGCTTGAGACCGACTTCGGCAATCTGACGCGCGATCGCAATGCCATCATCCGCGTAGGAACTGGTGAGAAGAACGTCGGGATTGGCTGAGCGGAAGTTGTTCAGAATGGGTCTGAAGTCCGTGGTCCCCTGATCATAAGCCTGAGTGCCGACAATCTGAAAGCCAGCGGCTTTCGCCTGCTCGATCGCTGCTTTCATCACTGATGTGGGCCATGCGCCATTACCATGCATCACAGCAATCGTCTTCAAATTGGGGTTGGCTTTGCGCAACTCATTCAAATAATTGATGTAGGCTGTGGCCACGATTGTTGAGTTGTGCTTCGCACGAAACACCCAGTCCGTGCCCGGTTTGGTGATGGTGTCGTCCGCACTGCCGAGCACAAGAAGGGGGATCTTCTGACGGGTTGTCACTTTGGACATCGGACCGGTGATGCCAGATGCATAGGAGCCAATGATCATGGGCACACCCTGCTTGTTCAGGGATTCAACTGCCGCCAGCGCGCTTTGCGCATCAGACCGATCGTCCTGAATGATCAACTCAAGCTTTTTGCCATTGATCCCGCCACCTGCATTGATCTCCTCGAGAGCGACTGCCATACCAGCGTCGTAACGATCGCCAAAGGCAGCAAAGTTGCCCGAAAGGCTGTTGATGACACCAACTTTGACTTGTGCAAAGGCTGGGGCTGAAACAGCTGAGGCAAACAGGGCAGTCACAAGCCCTGCCTGCAAGAGTCTGGATTTGATTTTCATTTAGTCTCCGTTTAATGAACTTTTTACATGGAAATCGAGTTATTTAGCACTTTTTACTGCGTTAGCACTAGGACTCCCTCCTCAAACCTGGCATTGATTTTGTTTGTTTGCTCTTCAGTTATCGGCTTTTAATTCTACCAGTTGGCGATGCTGGTTTTTTCCGTGGTACAGATGGCATTTCAGCATTTCAGAACAAAAGCTCAGCATCCCCATCACCGCTACTTTCCCCCAGGTCAGCCAAAACATACCGCCGGGACAAAAATCCACGCTCTCTGACCCTGTGCGCGACAAGCCCCGCCGTTTGGGGCGGGGAAGGATAGGCT
>CAZBIN010000092.1:7732-11064 GCA_964491995.1 uncultured Orrella sp. | reverse complement strand
TAAAGTAAGGTCCGTAGATATCAATATCTGCTGATTTCTGGAATCGTTCCAGCTGCTACTGAGTGACTCTGCTTTTAACCGATATCTCGCGCTGAGCCTTCAAGGCCTCCTCTGGCCAGGAACTCTTGATATAGGCCAGAATCAGATCTATCTGGCCATCACTCAAAACCTCGCCAAATGCCGGCATATCACTTTGATAGCCTGGCGGCGCAGTTAGCCCCGGTACAAACCCGTCTTTGATCATGCTGCGAAGCTGCCAGTCCGGATGATGCCAGGTGTGGCCAGTCACATCATGTGGCGGTGCTGGTAATCGCCCACTCGCCAGCGGTGCGCGCCAGTTGAACTGCCCCTGCAGGTCCACGCCGTGACAGCTCGCACAATACTGGTCATACAAACCTTTGCCTTGCAACCTGATCTGTCCTGTCGACGGTGCAATCCAGCCCGACTGATCCTCTTTGAATGACGGTAGAACCCAGAAATATCCCACTGCGGCACCGATCAGCAACGCCATCACGATACTGATCGTGGCCATGCTGAGCACTTTCTCGGGTTCTCGAGCTTTTGTCACGTGAGTTCACTCCTGCCAATCGCGGTTTTGATGACTGCTTTGGGTCTTAGCCGGAAATATTTCACCCCAGCGATGCGCATGAAACGCTGCTGGACAAACTTGCATAGGCATCGTTGTTGACTCTGCGTGACAGTTTCTTACAGGACCTTATTCAGAACGGAAACGCTGCCGCAGTTCGCGTACACCTCGGGCAAGCACCCTCGCCTCAAGACCGACTGCCACGAACTTTGCCCCCAGAGACAGATAGCGTTTAGCCAAAGTCTCATCGGGGGTCAGAATACCGGGTGCCTTGCCATGTTTGATAATGGTTGCGATGCCCTTCTCGATGATCGCCTGTACATCGGGATGTGCAGGTTGCCCCAAATGTCCATAGGCCGCTGCCAGGTCTGAAGGACCCAGAAACACGCCATCCACACCTTCCACGGCACAGATGCTGTCAAGGTTCTCTATGGCCGTGCACGTTTCTGCCTGGATCAATAAACACACCTCTTGATTGGCCAGTGCAGGATAGTCCGTGCGAAGATCCCAGCGCGAGACACGTGCCGTTCCATAACCCACCCCCCGAAATCCTTGCGGTGGGTAACGCGTCGCGCGAACCAGTTCAATGGCTTGCTCGGCAGTGTCAACCATCGGCACAAGGAGGGACTGCACGCCAATGTCGAGCAATTGTTTGATGATGACCGGATCTCCGATCGGTGGTCTGGCAACCGCCTGACTTTTTGGATAAGCCCCAATGGCTTGCAACTGCGCTAACGTTGTCTGAAGATCATTGGGCGTGTGCTCACCGTCAAGTAATAACCAGTCAAAACCTGCCGTGGCACAAATTTCCGTCGTGAAGGCGTTTGCAATCGAGAGCCAGAGACCGATCTGAGACTCACCAGCCAGCAGGCGCCTTTTGAATTGATTACTGAAATCGGGATTCATGGGTCTCCTCTGCCCTCTTTGGGGCGGATTCTAGTGTCTTGCGACAAGAACAGATCGAGCCAGCCAGTTCGAAACCATGGCACCATATGATCGTACTGAACCAATCAAAACGGTGCTTGACCGCGGTCAAAACCATGACTTCGAACCAGTCCCGCCCCACCGGGTTTTATGGGTCTTGATTTTGGCTAGATCAATTCAGCCACAGCATCACCGAGTTGCTGCGTACTGGCTGTCCCACCCAGATCAGGTGTGCGCGGACCTTTGGCAAGAACGGTCTCGATGGCCTTGACGATGGCATCATGCGCGGCAATGTATGGTGCTTGTTCGGCCAGAGGCAATCCACGGCCCAGGAAGTCAAGCATCATGGCGCCAGACCAGATCATGGCAATCGGGTTAGCAATGTTCTTACCAAAAATATCTGGTGCCGATCCGTGAACTGGCTCAAACAGCGAAGGGAACAAGCGATCCGGATTCAGGTTTCCGGATGGAGCAAGGCCTATGGTTCCAGTACATGCGGGCCCGAGGTCTGACAGGATGTCACCAAACAGATTCGAGGCAACCACCACATCAAAGCGGTCAGGCTGCAGGACAAACCTTGCAGACAGAATGTCAATGTGCTGCTTGTCCGTGCTGATATCGGGATAGTTCTTGCCCATCTCTTCGGCTCTGCTATCCCAATAGGGCATGCTGATGGCAATGCCATTGGACTTGGTGGCAATGGTCAGATGTTTGCGTTGACGTTGCCTGGCCATTTCAAAGGCGAATTTGAGTACCCGGTCGGTTCCGATCCGGCTGAACACAGACTCCTGGATCACGATCTCTCGCTCGGTGCCTGCAAACATCGTACCGCCCAAGGCTGTGTATTCACCCTCGGTGTTTTCGCGAACCACCATGAAATCGATGTCACCAGCCTTTCTGCCTGCCAGCGGGCATGGAACACCATCAAACAGGCGCACCGGTCTGAGATTGATATATTGATCAAATTCACGTCGAAATTTCAGCAACGAGCCCCAAAGTGACACATGGTCCGGTACGGTCTGTGGCCAGCCTACTGCACCAAAGTAGAGCGCATGAGAATCTTTGATCCGATCTTTCCAGTCATCAGGCATCATCTGCCCATGTTCGGCGTAATAATCGCAAGACGCCCACTCGTGATGCTCGAATTGAAGTGAAAGGTTGAATTTTTTAGCTGCCTTTTCAAGGATCTTCAGTCCTTCAGGCATGACTTCCTTGCCGATTCCGTCTCCGGGGAGTACTGCGATTCGAAGCGGTTGACTCATGTCAGTGATGTCTCCATTCAGTGGTTTTTTCTAAGTGAAAATCTTGCAAATTCTGGAAAAGCTCAAAGCAAGCCGCCATCCCCTGATTCATATCGAATATCAGCAAACCCTTTACCCGCAAAGGGATCGACGCCGCAGTATTGCCTGTCAGGAGACTCTGGCGGATAAGGCGATTCGCAATGTACTACGCGCAGAACGGAATGTGCGGGAACCAAGTGCGCAATTTCCCCTCGAGTTCACATCGGGGTCTTGCCAAACTCGGCCGACAATTCTCCAGCGCGCTCATAAGCCGCTTGCATCGCCTTGACAACCGTCTCATAAAACGCCTGTTCGTGCATAACATCGAGCGCCGCAGCGGTCGTTCCACCTTTCGATGTGACCCTGTCGCGCAAAACCTCAACCGGTTCATTCGAGCGGGCAGCCAGCGTCGCCGAACCGCTCACGGTGTTCAATGCAAGTACCCTCGCCTGCTGTGGATCCAGCCCCAGCGCCTGTCCGCCGGCAATCAGCCCTTCAATAAATCGAAACACATACGCGGGACCGCTGCCAGAAAGTGCGGT
>CAZBIN010000092.1:7501-7722 GCA_964491995.1 uncultured Orrella sp. | reverse complement strand
ACCACCTCGCCGACACTGCCCAGAATCTGCTGGGCCATCTCTCTCTGCTCTTGTCGAACACCAGCAGCTGCTGCCAGTCCCGTTACACCCTGGCCGACCAGAGCCGGGGTGTTTGGCATGGCCCGAATCACCGCAGGCCAGGGGCTGCCCTGCGTTCCCAGCCACTGGGACAGGCTTGACAACGCAATTCCGGCCGCAATGCTGATCACCAGCGTGCCATC
>CAZBIN010000092.1:4282-7441 GCA_964491995.1 uncultured Orrella sp. | reverse complement strand
ATGTAACTGCTGTGGCTTGACTGCTAACAACCAGACATCGCATTGACGCAAAACATCCGACGGTTGTTCGACGACTTGCAGACCGCGCGCGCGCCACTTTTCTCGAGTCTGTTCTGAAACCTCCACCACTGTCAGGCGTGCTGGCTTACATCCGCGTTCAAGCAGACCTTCTATCAGTGCACCGGCCATATTGCCGCCACCGATAAAACCGATACGAGGAAAATCATGCATATGGATATGTGTGGATCATGAAGGTTGTCAGAGATTCAAGAAACTGGACGGGTCGCATATTGCAGGACAACACCTGCAAAAATCGCGGCACCAAACCAGTTATTGTGTCGGAATGCACGGAAACAGGCTGCGCGGTCACGATCCCGGATCCAGTAAAGATGCACCAGAGCGATCAATGCTGCTGAGAGCAGACCGAGTGCGTAGGGCATACCAAAAGACATTGTTACACCGACCCACCCCATGAGGACGAGCGCAACTGCATAGGACAAACCAATCGCCGCAACATCAAAACGTCCGAAAGTGATCGCAGAAGTTTTAAGACCTAACCTGATGTCATCGTTACGATCAACCATCGCGTACTCAGTGTCATACGCAACAGCCCAGAAAATATTGGCAATCAGCATGACCCAGGCAATCAGCGGAACTTCGCCCGCTGCCGCAGCAAATGCCATTGGAATACCAAAGCCGAAGGCGATGCCCAGGTAGGCTTGAGGTACACCAAACACCCGTTTCATCAGCGGGTAAGTGGCTGCGACGAACAATGCCGCAAAAGACAAGCCAATGGTTAGAGCATTCAGGGAAAGCACCAGCACAAAAGATACCAAAGCCAGCCCACATGCCACAAACAGGGCTTCTTTAGGCTGGATCTGTCCGGTGGTCAGCACCCTGCTACGGGTTCTTTCGACATGCAAGTCGAAGTCCCGGTCGAAGTAATCGTTAATGGCACAACCTGCGGCACGCATCAGAAATGTTCCACACACGAAAACCACCAGCAAGTGTATGGAAGGACGACCATCACTGGCCATCCAGAGCGCCCAAAGCGTAGGCCACAACAGCAACAAGGTACCGATTGGCTTGTCAATACGAACCAGTCGGGCATAAAGCCCGACCCGATGCATTACAGCGGCAGACGTCATTACTGCAACATTGAGCGCAGCATCCAGGCGTTCTTTTCGTGAACATCCAGACGCTGTGTTAACAAGTCCGCCGTTGGCTGGTCATTGGCCGCATCCGCTTTCTCAAAAGCAGATCGTGCCGTCTGGGCAACAGACTCGTTACCTTGCACCAGCAGCGCAATCATCTCTTTTGCCTCGGGCACGCTAGTGGGTTCAGAGATAGAGGAAAGTCTGGAGAACTCTGCGTATGTGCCAGGTGCGTAGTGTCCCAGCGCACGGATACGCTCTGCATTGCTGTCCAGAGCAGTCCACTCTTCTGTGTACTGAGTCATGAACATCTGGTGCAGAGTGTTGAACATCGGACCTGTGACATTCCAGTGAAAATTATGCGTCATCATGTAGAGCGTGTATGAGTCAGCCAGCAGTTTGGATAACTCTTTCACAACTGATGCACGATCCTTCTCGGAAATACCGATATTGATGGCAAGACCTTTGTTTGCCACATTCGATTTCTTGACCATTTACCATTCCCCTCAACAGGTAACTACATTAAACCAAGCATAACATTGTGCGCATGGCCAGTCACTGGCCCAAAGTCTGCGTGACATGCTCAGCGCTTATCATATGAACCCCCGCCAGATCGGTTGCTTGCACTGCCTGAGCCAAAGCCTCGATTGCAGCGTGCCGGGTAAACGATTTTCGCCATGCCAGCACCACCCTTCTTTCAGGAACCGGTGCACGGAAAGGCACGAACTTGATGAGCGATGTCTCCGGATTGCTGCTGGTCGATAACGCGGTGATCGGCATGACCGTCAGTCCAATACCGGCCGCTACCATGTGTCGGATCGTTTCAAGCGACGAGCCCTCAAACGTGCGCTGCATCCCTTCGCTGCTATCGGAGTATCTCGAGAGTTCAGGACAAACACCCAGAACCTGATCACGAAAACAATGACCACTACCCAGCAGCAACATGTTTTCCTGCTTGAGGTCTTGAGCGGAAATCTCGCCCCTGCTGGCCCATGGGTGTGCAGCGGGCATCGCTACGACAAACGGCTCGTCATACAGCGGCATGGTGACCAGGCCGGCATCCGGCAAAGGCAGCGCCATGATCGCACAGTCCAATTCCCCCTGGCGCAACATCTCGACCAGGCGGACCGTGAAGTTTTCCTGCAATATCAGAGGCATTTGAGGCGTACGTTGCACCTGGACAGGAATCAGCCTGGGCAGCAGGTAAGGACCAATCGTATATATGACGCCCACCCGCAAAGGGCCGGCCAGCGGGTCGTGCCCGAGCCGGGCTATCTCTTTGATGGTCGCACTTTCTTGCAAGACTTTATGTGCCTGCGCAACAATACGCTCACCAATCGGTGTCGCGCTGACTTCAGTTCCACCGCGTTCAAAAAGTGTGACTCCCAGCTCATCTTCGAGTTTCCGAATGGCCACAGACAGCGTGGGCTGACTCACAAAACAACTCTCTGCTGCTCGCCCGAAGTGACGCTCTCTGGCCACAGCGACGATGTACTTCAGTTCCGTGAGGGTCATCTTTCATTTCTCCTGCGACCGCAGCATGGCGCTACGAATAAAAAATAAACTGACTCACCGTCAGACCTTGTGCGCTGATGTCGCATGCGTTCAATTAGCACACTAGCCATTGAGATACTCCTGCCGTCCTTGCATCCAGCGCTCGAGATGGGCCTGCGCGACATCAGGGTGCTGTTCCCGTAGCAAAACCGCCAGTTCGCGGGCATGCTCTACCCACCGGGCATCGGCCTCATAGTCGGCAAAGCGCAATAGCGCCAGGCCTGACTGACGTGATCCCAAAAACTCACCAGGACCTCTGAGTTGCAGATCGCGCTGCGCAATCTCGAAGCCGTCTTCCGTCTCGTACATCGCACGCAAACGCACTTGGGCCTGTTGTGACAGCGGCGCCTCATACAACAGCACACAGATCGATTGCTCGCTACCGCGACCAACTCTTCCACGCAACTGGTGCAACTGCGCCAGGCCAAACTTGTCGGCGCGGCTGATGACG
>CAZBIN010000092.1:0-4272 GCA_964491995.1 uncultured Orrella sp. | reverse complement strand
GTGCTCAATGACCATCAACGCTGCATTTGGAACATCGACACCCACTTCAATGACCGTGGTCGCCACCAGCAAATCAATTTCGCCGCTGGAGAATGCCTGCATGACCTGACTTTTCTCGCTCGCGTGCAAGCGACCATGCACCAAACCAACCCGAATGTCTGGAAGCATTGCCTGCAGCGTTTCGTATGTCTGCGTCGCCGTCTGCAATTGCAACGCTTCACTTTCTTCGACCAGCGGACACACCCAGTAAGCCTGACCACCATCGCGAACCGCATTTGCAATCCCGGCAACAACCTCTTCACGACGCCCCGAACTGACAAGCTTGGTTTTGACCGGCTTTCTCCCGGGGGGGCGCTCGTCAATGACCGACACGTCCAGGTCCGCAAAAAAGGTCATGGCCAGCGTGCGGGGAATGGGTGTGGCGCTCATGGTGAGCTGATGGGGTACGCCATACCCGGACTTTTGCGCAAGTGCCAGACGCTGCGCGACACCAAACCGGTGCTGCTCATCCACAATGGCGAGACCTAGATCATGAAACATCACACCGTCCTGAATCAACGCCTGTGTCCCTACAATCAGATGGGCGTCGCCGGACTCGATGTCCGCGAGTGCCTGACGTTTGAGCTTGGCCGAAAGACCTGCGCAGAGCCACACACAAGTCAGACCCAACGCTTTGGACCACGCATCGAATTTGAGAAAATGCTGTTCGGCCAGAATCTCGGTGGGTGCCATCACGGCAGCCTGCTTGCCGTTCTCGACTGCGCGCAAGGCTGCCAGCATGGCGACGATGGTCTTGCCACTGCCCACATCGCCTTGCAGCAATCGGTGCATTGGGTGGTCCTGGGCAAGATCTTTCTGTATTTCGGCCAGACACTTTTGCTGCGCCGAGGTCAGAGCAAATGGCAAACTTGACTCAAGTCTTTGCGTCAAAGAGGGTTTGTCCACAGAAGCCTGAAGGCGTTGCGCCCGCCTTGCTTGCCTGGCCTGTCTGGCATTGGCAAGGCTCAGTTGCTGTGCAAGCAGTTCATCAAATTTCACACGAACCCAGGCGGGGTGGGTGCGTGACTCCAGCGCATGAATGTCCTCCGTGGGTGAAGGCCAGTGCAGTGTTCGGATGGCTTGATCAAATGGCATCAGGTTCAGACGGACTCGCACCTCCTGCGGCAAGGTATCGTTAAGCACAATGCTTGCGCAGGCTGATTCGATGGCGCGCATGATGCTCTTCTGAGTGAGCCCTTCTGTTGACGGATATACCGGCGTCAATCGCTGCGGTAGCGGTGCGCTGGCCTGTGACACTTTTGGGTGTACCAGTTCCATCCCTCCAAAGCCGCTCCTGACTTCACCTCGCACGCGCCAACGCTTGCCGGGTTGCATCTGCTGAATCTGGCTCGGGTAGAAATGCAGCCAGCGCAACTGAATCTGACCGCTATCGTCTTTTAAAGTCGCGACTAACTGACGCCGGGGCCGAGTCATGACTTGCGCGGTCATGACCTCACCTTCCACATTGAGACTGCGTCCAGGACGAGCTTCTTCAATGAGAGCCAGTCTCGTCTCGTCTTCATAGCGCAATGGGAAATGCAAAACCAGGTCCATCGGCGTGCAAAGCCCCAGACGCTCCATCACTGTCTTTTCAGAAACACTGGACTGAGCCATAAATACTTGACCGGAAATGTCTCACAAAAACATGACGTACCAACACGCTCAAAAACGACTGGCTCGACTCCAGGCAATCAGACAACAATAATTGCCTCAACCTCAAACTCGGCATCTTTAGGCAGACTTGAAACCCCGACAGTTGATCTGGCTGGATAGGGCTCATCAAACAACTCAGCCATGAGGCTGTTGACCTCACCAAAACGGCTCAGATCGGTCAGAAACAAGGTTAGCTTAACCACACTGCCCAGGTTACCTCCGCAAGCCTCGATCACGGCTTTCATATTGTCAAAAGCCTGGCGGACCTGGTCCTGAAAACTGCCCTCGACCAGAGATCCAGTTTGTGGCTCCAGTCCAATCTGACCGGATAAGTAATAAGTCTGGCCGCTTGGGGCGCCAACAGCCTGGGAGTAAGGTCCAACCGCATTCGGTGCCTTGTCGGTATGGATGGTTTGTTTGCTCATGCTGACCTCGCCTTGGGGGCTAAGAGGAGTAATTAAGAATCGGGTACCAACAAAACGCTATTGGCATCTGAATGTTAATAGAGATTTGCAATTCCCAAGCCATTCCCACAAAGATTTATCCACCAGTAGTATCACTACCACTTGCGCGAGGTGGACCACCCCTGCCAATGGCGCGCCTCCTTAAAAGGGTCGTAATCAAGAATCAACAGAATTCTCGAGCGCAATGCCTTGAGCACCCCGCCGGCGAAACATCGCGCCACGCCCCTTCAGATTTGTAGTAATATTTCTTATTGAGATTTATTCTCGTTATTGTTCTTGTTTAGAATTTGCTCTTTGTTTAGGCGATCAGGTCGTCCTTAGGGTCCATATTCCATGGTTGCCTGATCTTTGCCTCTTATCGTTGTATCTGGTCTTTGTACAG
This sequence comes from uncultured Orrella sp., assembly GCA_964491995.1. Lineage (GTDB taxonomy): Bacteria > Pseudomonadota > Gammaproteobacteria > Burkholderiales > Burkholderiaceae_B > Algicoccus. The sequence continues at coordinate 1,734 of CAZBIN010000092.1, read as the reverse complement.
GGTTCTGGTATTTGATCTGCGTGCAAATCGATCGATACTTTTGCCCTTCGAATTCTCCTCGTCGTCTGCTTTTGTACAGAACATGAGCAGCCGTATGTGCCAAACCTCTCCGGAGCCTGATAAGTGATGAAATCCCGGTTGTTCAGTACTCACAGAATCACAAAACCAAAACAGCACCTGCGCGCCTTGGTCTGGCTCCTGCTGACTGCCGCAACGACTGCCCCGCTAGTTGTCAGCGCCCAGGAAGTCAATCTTTACACCACGCGCGAGCCCAAACTGATTCTCCCGATTCTGGAAGCTTTTACCAAAGAGCGCGGCATTAAGGTCAATACGGTCTTTGTCAAAGACGGGTTGATCGAGCGTGTCAAGGCAGAAGGCGAAAAATCCCCAGCTGACGTTCTGATGACTGTTGATGTCGGCAACCTGATTGATCTTGTCGAAAATGGTGTCACTCAGCCAGTTTCTTCCAAAGTACTCAACGATGCCATTCCAGCGAATCTTCGTGCGCCTGACGGCACCTGGTATGCCCTGTCCCTGCGTGACCGTGTTGTTTACGCAGACAAAGACAGCGGACTGAAAGCGATCACCTATGAAGAACTGGCGGATCCCAAATACAAAGGAAAGGTCTGCATCCGCTCTGGTCAGCACCCTTACAACACAGCGCTGTTTGCGGCGATGATTGCCCATAATGGCGAGCAGGCAACAGAACAGTGGCTTCGAGGTGTCAAAGCCAACCTGGCGCGCAAGGCAACGGGTGGCGACAGAGATGTTGCCCGAGACATTCTGGGTGGAATATGCGATATCGGGCTTGCCAATGCTTACTACGCGGGTCAGATGAAGACTGCACAGCCTGGTACAGACAACCGTCGCTGGGGGGATGCAATCGAGGTGATTCGCCCCACATTTGCAAAGACAGGCGGAACTTTCGTTAATATTACGGGTGCTGCGGTTGCCAAGGCTTCGCCCAATCGTGAACAAGCCATCGCGTTGCTTGAGTACCTTGTGTCAGATGCTGCTCAGTCAATGTATGCAAACGCGAATTTTGAGTATCCGGTCAAGGCGGGTGTACCAACCAATCCCACAGTCGAGTCTTTTGGTGTGATCAAGGTGGACCCTCTACCGTTGACAGAAGTCGCCAACTATCGCAAACAGGCCAGTCAGCTGGTCGATAAGGTGGGCTTTAACGACTGAGCATCTGAAAGCGTGCCGATTGACTTGCCTTTCCGAATAGAGGTCTGACGTTGTCCATAAGTGCAAGCCTGAACAGACGCTTTGAAGGTGGATTTTTCTGGACAGCGATAGCGATTGCTATCGCTGTCGCTGTATTTGCTCCGGTTCTTTCACTGCTTGCATCAGCACTTGGGGGCAACTTTGATCACTGGGACCATTTGCTACACACTGTCCTGCCCCAGGCAACCTGGAACACGATTCTGTTGCTCGGTGGCGTCGGTATTCTCGTCACCTGTCTGGGAACTGGCGCCGCGTGGTTAGTAACCGCCTATGAGTTCCCGACCCGACGGATACTTGGCTGGGCTCTGCTGCTGCCACTGGCCGTGCCGACCTACATCATTGCATTTTCTTATCTGGATCTCTGGCATCCGATTGGTCCCATTCAAAGTGTGGTCAGGGATTTTTTAGGTGTTGATTCACCCCGCGGGCTGCGCCTGCCAGATGTGCGTTCGCTACCAGGTGCCATCGTGCTCCTCGGGTTTGTACTTTATCCATATGTATTCC
>CAZBIN010000091.1:0-11068 GCA_964491995.1 uncultured Orrella sp. | reverse complement strand
TCGATCTCAACCATCTTCATGACCTCGGGGCCGCCGTTTTGCTCGATTCTGATTGCTTTGGTAAGGGTTGTCATGCACGCTCCAGATTAAGTTTGAACAGGCTGTCAGGGGCCTGTAGAGGCCGCTCGACACAATATCTCATGGCGTGGGAAAAAGACACTCATGAAAACTCTCCCTATCGTGCCACCGACTTCCTGCAGGCAGGTCGGTTCCCGCGCTAGAATCAAGGTTTAACCAGAAAGAAATGACGAATCATGGCGGGTCATAGCAAGTGGGCCAATATTCAGCACCGTAAAGGCAGGCAAGATGCCAAGCGGGGCAAGCTCTGGACAAAGATCATTCGCGAGGTCACGGTAGCGGCACGAGCCGGCGGTGCAGACCCCGATGCCAATCCCCGGCTTCGACTGGCCTGGGACAAGGCTACTGCGGCCAACATGCCCAAAGACAACATTCAGAGGGCCATCGCAAGAGGCGCCGGCGGCAACGATGGCGACAACTACGATGAAATCCGCTACGAAGGCTACGGCGTTGCTGGCGCAGCGGTCATTGTGGATTGCATGACAGACAACAGGACACGAACCGTTGCGGATGTTCGCCACGCCTTTAGCAAGAATGGTGGCAATCTCGGGCAGGACGGCTGTGTCGCTTACATGTTCAAGCACTGCGGCCAGTTCCTGTTTGCACCTGGCACATCTGAAGACACCGTAATGGAGCTCGCGCTGGAAGCCGGTGCCGATGACGTGTTGACCGATGAGGAAGGGGTGATCGAGGTCACTTGCGAGCCAGGTCTTTACGCCGGTCTCAAAGAAGTATTCGAGCGCCATGGCCTGACGCCGGAAATGTCCGACATCGTCATGAAGCCAGAAAACGAAGTCTCGCTTGATGGCGATGACGCCCAGAAAATGCAAAAGCTGCTGGATGCTCTTGAATCTCTTGATGATGTTCAAGAGGTTTACACCAATGCAGTGATGTCAAATCAGGACTGATCTTTATCCATGAAACTGCTCGTCATTGGTTCAGGTGGGCGCGAACACGCGCTGGCCTGGCGTTTGCTCAAGTCTAGTCGCGTATCACATGTCCTGGTGGCTCCAGGCAATGGTGGAACAGCCACCATGCAACATGTGACAAACGTTAATCTTCAGTCACCCGACGATCTTGTGGCGCTGGCCCGCAGAGAGCAAGTGGCATTAACAGTCGTGGGGCCTGAAGCGCCGCTGGCCGCAGGGGTGGTCGATGCGTTTGAAGCCGCAGGTCTGCCGATCTTTGGTCCCAGAAAAGCGGCGGCACAACTGGAAAGCTCCAAGGATTTTGCGAAACAGTTCATGCAGCGTCATGGCATTCCAACGGCGGCCTATCAGACCTTTACCGACCCCGCACAAGCCCACGCTTACATTGACTCGCAGGGTGCGCCGATCGTTATCAAGGCCGACGGGCTTGCTGCTGGCAAAGGTGTGGTCGTCGCGACAACCCTCCAGGAAGCACACGACGCGGTCCAGGCCATGCTCGGCGATGGCTCCATGGGTCAGGCGGGTGCGCGCGTGGTCATCGAAGCCTGTCTGACAGGTGAAGAAGCCAGCTTTATCGTCATGGCCGACGGAAAAAACATCCTTCCACTGGCCAGCAGCCAGGATCACAAGCGCCTGCTGGATGGCGACCTCGGACCCAACACCGGTGGCATGGGCGCCTACTCGCCAGCACCGGTGGTGAGTCCTGTTCTGCACGAGCGGATCATGCGCGAGGTCATCGAACCCACGATCGCAGGAATGGCCGCTGACGGCATTCCCTACCGCGGGTTTCTCTATGCTGGCGTGATGATTGGCGAAGGTGACGATGCGACACGCCCTATCGGCGTGCTTGAGTTCAACTGTCGCATGGGCGATCCTGAAACGCAGCCAATCCTGATGCGACTGCAAAGTGATCTGCTTGATGCGCTCGAGAAAGCCGTCGCCGGAAAGCTTGACGAGGTCAACTTGCATTGGGATCCCCGCACAGCGCTTGGTGTGGTGATGGCCAGCGCGGGATATCCTGCAAAGATCCGCACGGGAGACGCCATCACTGGGCTACCTGCCAGCACCGATGAACTGGTGGTGTTTCACGCTGGTACGATCCTTGAGGACAAAACCGTTCGAACCAGTTCAGGCCGTGTGCTCTGCGTGACCGCGCTCGGAGACACGGTCGAGGCAGCGCGCACGCGAGCCTATGCTGCGGTCGAGCAGATTCAGTTCGAAGGCGCGCAATACAGAAAGGACATCGCGTGGCGAGCCATCAAAACGTAGAGCCGACCATACAAAGCACTGTCAACGTCGCGGCTGCTCACCAGTACTTTCTTGATCTTCAGGAGCGCATTGTCAGCGCACTTGAACAGGCCGATGGCTGTCCATTTCGTACTGACCAGTGGCAGCGCACCGAAGGTGGTGGTGGCATTTCCAGACTGACAGAAAACGGTGCGTTGTTCGAGCGTGCCGGTGTGCTGTTCAGTCACGTCATGGGTGACCAGCTGCCGGCTTCTGCCACAGCGCATCGGCCGATGGTTGCTGGCAGAAAATGGGAAGCCATGGGTGTGTCAATGGTGTTACACCCCAACAACCCGTACGTCCCCACGACCCACATGAACGTGCGGATGTTTGTTGCTTATGCAACACCGGGGAGCGCCGACAAAGACATTTTCTGGTTCGGTGGCGGCATGGATCTGACGCCGTATTACGTCTTTGAGGAAGATGCACGCCACTTCCACCAGACCTGTCGAGAGGCGCTTGATGCGCACGACACACGGCTCTATCCTGAGTATAAGAAATGGTGTGATGAGTACTTTTATCTCAAGCATCGAGGGGAGACCCGCGGCATCGGTGGCGTCTTCTTTGACGATCTGAATGAGCCGGGATTTGATCGCTCTTTTGCGATCACCCGCTCGGTCGGAGACGCGTTTCTGAACGCGTACCTGCCCATCGTGGTAAAACGTCGTGAAATGATCTACGGCGACACACAAAGGCAGTTTCAGTTGTATCGACGTGGACGCTATGTTGAATTCAATCTGGTTTTTGACCGAGGCACGCTGTTCGGGCTTCAATCGGGGGGGCGAACGGAGTCGATTCTGCTATCCATGCCGCCGGTTGCCAACTGGCGCTATGACTGGCACCCCGAGTCCGGCAGTCCCGAGGCAAAGCTTTACGACTACCTCAAACCAAGGAACTGGGTTTAATGCGTATTGGTCTGCTAGGCGGCAGTTTTGATCCGATCCACAAAGCACACATTGCGGTCGCCCTCTCTGCCCTGAATCAGCAGCACCTTGACCAAGTTCAGCTCATTCCTGCTGGTCAGCCCTGGCAAAAACCGGCGCTTCAAGCCACACCTGAGCAACGTGCGCAGATGATCGGGATCGCCATTGAAGGCATAGAAGGGCTGACCATGAATCGTATGGAACTCGACCGGTCTGGTGCAACCTACACCATCGACACCCTCGAAAACCTGAGCCCCGCACACACGTACTACTGGATCCTGGGTTCGGATCAGCTGGCCAACTTTTGTAGCTGGCATCGCTGGCAGGAAGTCGCCCAGAGAGTCACTTTGCTGGTTGCGGCCAGGCCAGAGGCAAAGCAAACAATTCCTCAGCCGCTGATTGAGCAGATTGACCAGGGGCGCGCCTGCGTGGAGTTTCTGCCATTTGAGCCAGTCAATATTTCTGCCAGCGAACTTCGCGCCCGGATTGCAAACGGCAAGCCTGTGACCGGCATGGTCGATCCAGGTGTCGAGCGATACATCCGCCAGCATCAACTTTACGAAATGTCAGTCCAGGAGTAATCTCAGTTCATGGATATACGCAAACTACAGCGAGCGGTCGTTGATGCGCTTGAAGATGTCAAGGCCCAGGACATCAAAGTGTTTAATACCACTGGTCAAACCAGCCTGTTTGACCGGGTTGTCATCGCATCGGGCACATCGAACCGTCAAACCCGGGCGCTTGCCTCAAGCGTTGAGGATAAGGCTCGTGATCTCGGCATCAAGATAATCGCCCGTGAAGGCGACGAAACCGGTGAATGGATGCTGGTGGACCTTGGTGATATCGTGGTTCACATCATGCAGCCGGCCATCCGCGAATACTACAATCTTGAGGAGCTCTGGGGTGCAAACCCTGTACGCGTCAAGACGGGATCTGATGTGTCATCCAGCAAAAGCAGAACGACGACTAAAACCGTCGCAAAAAAAGCAGCTGGCAAGACCGTGAAAACAGCCGCCAAGAAAGCTGCAAAAAAAGCAGCCAAGCGTGCTGTCAAGAAAACACTCGCAAGCACCGTGAAAGGCGCAACAGCTTCGCCGGCAGCCAAGGCTGCCAAGCCCGTTGCGACCAAAGTGACTGCAGCCAAGTCGGCTTCAAAAGCCGCAAAAAAAGTTTCCTCAAGTACTGCGTCGAAAGCCTCGGCCAAGGTTGCAACAAAAGCATCCACTAACGTTGTGGCAAAGGCGGTTGTCAAAAAATCTGTTGCAAAGGTTGCAACCAAGGCAGCCACGAAATCTGCCGCGAAAAAGGCGACTAAATCAGCCGCTAAATCTGCTGCCAAGGCAACGGACACGAGTCCAGCACCGGCTGCCACATCCAAGCCACGCGCCCGGAAATCGCCCTCACAGGCGTCATGAAAGTTCTGGTTCTGGCTGTCAGCCAGAAAACACCGGACTGGGTTCGAACTGCCTGGGATGATTACGCGCGAAGGCTGCCAGGTGACTGGCCGCTCGAGCTCAAGGAAGTCAAGCCGGCACCACGCCAGCAGGCGCGCACAGCCCAGCAGAACAAGGCCATCGAAGCTGAGCGTCTTGCCGCAGCGCTCAAGTCAAGGAACTGCCTGAAGATAGCGCTTGACGAGCGCGGGAAGGTCTTGACCACACAGGCACTACACGACCTGATTGAGCTCAGGCAATTGCAGTACCCCGAGGTTGCCTTCATCATTGGCGGACCTGACGGGCTTGATGCTGAGTTCAAACAATCCTGCGACATGCAGATTCAGCTATCCGCAATGACACTGCCTCACGCCATGGTCAAGGTTCTTTTGATTGAACAGATTTATCGAGTTGCATCGATTGCTGGCAACCACCCTTACCACCGGGAATAGTCTATGTGGACACTTGCTACCGAAAAGATACTACTGGCATCTGCCAGTCCACGGCGTCTGGAACTCCTGAGACAATTGAACATCCCCGTCAGTCAGCTCTCGCTACCTGTCCTGGGTGATGATGAGCCCAGACTCACCGGTGAAACCGTGATTGATTACGTCATGCGCACCAGCTCGGATAAGAATCTCAGAGCCCGGCAATACGTTGCTGAGCAGGCGCCCATGCTTGAGGGTCTGCCAATTCTGACGGGTGACACAACAGTCGCCATCGGGCAGAACATCCTTGGCAAGCCCTTTGACGATGATGATGCAAAACGGATCCTCTCACAGCTTTCGGCGCAAACCCATGATGTCTTCAGTGCCGTCAGTATCAGCTGGCATGGGCAGACAAGACATGTACTGTCACATTCCCGGGTTACATTCGGTGAGTTGACACAGAACCAGATTCAAGCTTACGTCCGCAGCGGCGAGCATCAAGGTAAGGCGGGCGCGTATGGCATTCAAGGCTACGCTGCCTCGTTTATCAGTCGCATTGAAGGAAGCTACACCGGCATTGTCGGTCTACCACTATACGAAACCACCCAGATGTTGCAAATCATGGGGCTGCTGACCGCTGAGGGATGATGCTCTGGTTGCAGTTGTCACGATGCACGCTTGATGACATCGCGTCTTTGGGTTCCAGACTGTCAGGATGGATTTGTAACGCTTCCATCGCATCTTAGTGCAATGGGTATTTTTTGATGAAAACGATTGAGGTACACAGCTGGCGCCAGTTTCTGGAAGAAACCTCCAGACTGGATCAATGGGCGTTTCGCGGGCAGTCGACATCCGGTTTGCCCCTCTACAGCTCGCTGTCCAGACATCTGATGATGCTGGGAAGCCCCCCTGATGACTGGTCTATCCGGGAAAAGCGTGCCATCCGTGTGTTTAAGCGCAAAGCCCATGTGCATATCAGTGATCACAGCATTTTGTACAACACCTTACGCTGCCTTGCCATGATGCAACACCACGGTGCTGCCACCCGACTACTCGATTTCACCAAATCACCCTTCGTGGCAGCTTTTTTTGCGTTACAGGCCGCAACCACTGACTCGGCGATATATGCACTAAACACACCAGCGCTCTGGTACCTGGCACCCAAAGCCATGCCTGAACTCAACCGGGCAACGATCAACCCGCGCGCCAACGACAATCTCGAAAAATTTTTCCTCAGCAACGAATACCCAGTCATCTGGTTTGGCGAGCCTGATGAGATGGACAGCAGGCTCGTTGCGCAATCTGGGCTGTTTGTTATTCCGGGCCAACTGCACCTGTCAATTGAACATCTGCTGCAGGGTTACGAAAAAAGCAGCACTGCCCTACCCGCGGACACACAAACCCACGATAGTGAGAATCTGCTTGTGCAGTTGATTCTCAGACACGACATGCGCCAAGAGGCCATGCGGGAGCTATATCGAATGAACATCACACATGCATCCCTGTGGCCAGATCTCGATGGACTGGCGCGTTCCATGAACCAGGAACTCGAAATCATCTGGCAACCCCTTCTGCAAGATGCCAAAGAACAGACTCGCAAATCATGACGATACGAGATGCCTGACCACACCGACGTGCCTTGCCACGAAAAAAGACTGGAGCCACCAGGTTTTTCTGATTCGGTGTCAGTTTCTTGTTGTGCATAGCATCAAAACCGACTAGGATTAAAATGTAGTGATCACTACATTTTAATCTCTCAGGCAATTGGCAGTTGTCTCTTAGCACTCTGTTTGTAATGCATCTTACCCGTGCCTGCCTGTTATCTTCACGCAGACACACCACCATCAGGAGCCATGTCCATGAACTTCAGGCGCATCACCCGAATCTTTTCAATGGCTTTTGCGATTGCGCTGGTACCATTGGCAAGCGCCGAGGCATCCGGGCCTTACAAGATTACGCTGGCCGGTGGCTCGGTCGGCGGTGCCTGGAGCGCGATTGGAACCGCGATTGGTGAGACCCTCAAAACAGCTTACCCTGGATCGGCTTTTACGTATGAGCCCGGTCGGGAAGCCGGCAATCTTCTGCTGACATCAACCGGTAAAGTGCAACTGGGTATCGCGCACGCGCAGATGGCGCTTCGCGCAGAAAAAGGGCTTGAACCCTTCAACAAGTCGATGCCCAACATTCGTGCCATCGCGATGATCGATCCGCAAGCGGCTGTACAAATACTGGCCACAGAGAGATCAGGCATCACCAGCCTTGCCCAGATCAAAAATCAAAAAATGCCTGTGCGAATCGCTTTGAACCAGAAAGGCACCCTCATGGCCATCACGGGCGAGGCAGTGCTTCAGGCTTACGGAATCACGGTCCAGGACATCGAAAGCTGGGGCGGCCGTGTAACCTACGGAGCCTACAACGCTGGGCTTGACCAGATCAAGAACGGTCAGGCAGACATGATCATCAACATGCTGGCCTTTCCATCCAGCCAGATCACCAACACTGCTCGCGATGTCAGGTTTCGTCTCATCGGACTTGATGCACCCATCATCGAATCACTGAACGCGCAACTTGGCACCCAGCCGATTACGATCCCGGCTAACACCTATCCGTTTGAAACGGATCCTGTCCAGACAATCCGGGGGAGCGTCATCATCGTTGCTTCTGCTGAAATGCCTGACAAGGAAGCGGGCGATATCGTGCGGGCGATGCTTGCCAACTTTGCTTTTCTGCAAACGGCCCATGCAACGCTGTCTCGTCTAACACCCAAAGCGCTTACCGAAACTGCACCCGTTGCTCTTCACCCAGGGGCTCTGACCGCCTACCAAGAAGCAGGATTACTTCCATGAGTCTACTGTCGCCAAGCCATGCTAACGCGTCGAGCCAAGTCTGACGGGCCTGCATGTGGCAAATTTTCCGAGTTTTTTTGGTCCTGGTCAGACGCGCAGCTTAGGCCCTTTTGGCAAAGCTTTGAGTGCCGTCATTTCCTCAAGCATTGCCGTGATGTTCCTGGCAATTGCCGGGGGCTATTACATTGAGCCATCTCTCGCACTTCATGTGTTTCTGGGTGCCATTCTTTGCCTGGCGTTTTTGCATCGAACCGCGGGACCAACCCGCCCAACTCACCTGACGCTATCGGCCTGCCTTCTGGCAGGCGCATCACTCGCATGCTGTGGCTATCTGATCTTTGAACAAGGACGACTGCAAGACCGTCTGCCTGTTCTAGACCCGCTGACAACATTAGATATCGCCGTCGCCATCGTGCTTGTACTACTCGTGCTGGAGGCAACTCGGCGCTGCATCGGTATGACCCTGGTTCTCTTGGTGAGCAGCTTCCTGCTATACGGATTTCTGGGAGACAGGCTCGAAGGAGCTTTCTACCATCGAGGTATGTCTCTTGAACAAATACTGGATCATCTGATTTACACCACTGAAGGCGTGTTTGGCCCAGCGCTTGAGGTAGCCGCACTTCTCGTATTTGTCTTTGTCATCTTTGGTGCACTTTTCGACCGTTTTGGAGGTGGAGAGTTCTTCTACCAGCTGGCACAGAGCCTGGTTGGAAATCAGACGGGCGGATCTGCAAAAGTCGCCGTGCTTTCATCGGCGCTGTATGGTTCAGTGTCAGGATCGCCTACGGCAGACGTTGTGACGACGGGATCCTTTACGATTCCGCTCATGATCAAGACCGGATTCTCTCGTGTCCGCGCCTCTGCCGTCGAGGCAGCAGCTTCGACCGGCGGCTCACTGCTACCGCCAGTCATGGGTTCAGCCGCGTTTCTGATGAGTGACTTCACCGGTATTGCTTACAGCGAGATAGTCATTGCAGCAATATTGCCCGCATTTTTTTATTTTTTCTGTGTTTACATGTCGGTCAATCACTACGCTCTCAAACACCAACTCGACATGCCAACCGGGCAGAAGCTTCCAGCGCTCGGTAGTGTCTTGCGCAAACACTGGCTCCATTTGATCCCCTTGATAACGATTGCCTGGGCTGTGCTTTCCCTGAATCGACCCGCATTTGCGGGGGCACTCGCCTGTCTGGCCGTTGTTCCTGTGATGTTAAGTACAACACGCCCATTGCGTGACCTTCCAAAACAAATATTCGGCGCACTCATTGAGGGCGTCGAGCGAGTGGTGATTGTCGGTGTCGCCTGTGCCGTCGCAGGCCTGGTGATCGGAACCCTTTCCATGACAGATCTTACCGGCAAGATCAGTTCGGCGATGTTTGCAATGGCCAGCGGCAGCTACGCACTCACCGTCGGCACTGCAATGCTCGTCACCATTGTGCTGGGTATGGGTATGCCCGTACCTGCCGTTTATGCTCTCGCGGCTGTTCTTGCCGCCCCAGCGCTGGTGTCTCTCGGCGCAGAGGTCCTGTCTGCGCATTTGTTCATTGTGTACTTTGCAGCCGTCTCTGCGATCACGCCACCCGTCGCCGTTGCTGCATTCGCTGCGGCATCCATCTCGGGTGCGAACCCAATGTCGATAGGCCTTAACGCATGTCGGATCGGCATTGTCGCTTTCATCATTCCACTCATCTTTCTGGGCACCCCGGAACTTTTGCTCCAAGGGACTGCCACTGCGAACATCCTGAACTTCATCACAACCCTCATTGCGTGCTGGGCACTGTCTGGCGTCACAGAGGGCTACCTCATGGGCTCGCTCAAACCTGTAATGCGGATCGCTCTTGCGCTTCTCACTCTTCTCATCCTGGCGACTGACGGGTGGTTGAGTGCAGTTGGCAGCCTCGCCATTCTTGGGCTATTGTTTTTCCAGTGGCGTTCGCAACCTTCAACCTCACATAACGGCCATCACCCCCAAAGGAACTCTGGCGATGTATGACATCTTTCAAACCGACCGATTGATTGACTTATGGTTGCAGGAAGACATTGGCTCATGTGACCTGACCGCACAGTTGATGATCGACCAAGATGCAGTCAGCACATTCCGCATGGTGGCCCGCGAACCCATGATCGTCGCTGGCATTGACATCGCAGCCAGGGTTTTCAAGAGATATGACCCATCGCTGGATGTGACGATTCTGGTTTCGGATGGGCAGCAGATTGCCAACGGCAACCAGATGCTTACTGTCTCAGGCTGCGCCCGCAGTATTGTCACGGCCGAACGCTCGGCATTGAACATTCTTCAGCGAATGTGCTCGATAGCAACAGAAACTGCTCGCTACTGCAAGGAACTCGAAGGAACGCGCACCCGTCTACTCGATACTCGCAAAACCACGCCAGGCCTTCGAATGCTCGATAAACACGCGGTCCGCTGTGGCGGGGGGTTAAACCACCGGCTCGGACTCGACGATGGCGTCATGATTAAAGACAATCACATTGCAATCTGCGGTAGCGTCCTCAAAGCCGTCGCGAGAGCAAAAAGCGGTGCTCCGGTACTGACTCGCATCGAAGTGGAATGCGACCGGCTTGACCAAGTCGAACAAGCGCTTCAGGCAGGCGCCGATGTGATCATGCTAGACAACATGTCACTCGAAGATATGAGCGCTGCCGTCAAGCTCATTAACGGATCCGCAAAAGTTGAGGCTTCTGGCGGTATCAACCTGAAGACCATTCGAAACATCGCGCTCACGGGTGTTGACTATATTTCGACCAGCAAGATTACTCAAGCAGCACCGCCTGTCGATATTGGTCTGGATGAATAAGCCATGAAACCGGGATTCTTTCTATGCATCGTCGGCCCAAGTGGTGCGGGTAAAGACAGTCTGATTGACGCTGCACGTGAACAATTATCACCTGCCAAGTTTGAATTCGCGCGACGGACCATCACGCGCGATGCTGGAAAGCCCGGTGAAATCTACGATAGTTGCACTGAGGCAGAATTTGACGCCAAACAGCGTGCGGGGGAGTTTCTCGTCACATGGCAGGCACACGGTTTGAACTACGGGTTGCCTGGAAACCTGAGGCTGGCACAAGCGCACGGAAAACACATCATTGCCAACGGCTCGCGTTCGATTCTTCAAACCCTCAAAC
>CAZBIN010000090.1:0-11073 GCA_964491995.1 uncultured Orrella sp. | reverse complement strand
TAGGCCAAATAGTACCCTGCAAGGCTGTCCGGTGAGATCGAAACACATCGGGTTGTGCGATATGTTCAGCCCTGTGCGCAAACTTCAGAAACTTCCAAACACGGTGCCCAGCGTGATGACGCAAACGAGTGCGACCATGGGCACAACCATGGTAACAGCGGCGATATTCAGGTATGACTGCCGGTGACTGAGGTTGCAGATCGCAAGTAATGTGATGATAGCCCCGCAGTGTGGCAGCGTGTCGAAACCGCCCGCTGCCATCACGGCCACGCGGTGGAGCAATTCCGGGCTGATGCCGACCTCGGTGGCCATGCGCAGATAGTCTGCGCCGAGCGTTTGTAGCGCAATGCTCAGGCCACCGGATGACGAGCCCGTGATCCCCGCCAGCACGTTCATGGCGACAGCCTCGGAAATCAGAGGGTTGTCAGGCGATACATTCAAGACTGCGTCACGAATCACGACAAAACCAGCAAGGCCAGCAATCACCGCACCATATCCGACTTCACTGGCTGTGTTGAAGAGCGGCAGCATGAAGCCGAACACGCCTTTGTTGATGGTCTGGCGCAGGTCGCTCCAGTGACCAAGCCGGGAGATGATCAGCGTGGTGCAGGCAACCACCAGTGCAATGATGAGCGCCCACAGACCGGTGATCTTGGCTGGCACAATACTGGGAAAGTGTTCGGTGACGTAGGTCATGTCCGTATTGGGAAAAACGACGTAGGTCAGAAGCCCATTGACGCCGATGACAAGTACCAGTGGCAAGATGGCCAGTAAAAGCGGTATGCGAATCATGGCCTGTCCACTGGCAGTATTGTTGACCTCCTCATCACTGTCAGGAAGCCTGACGTTGTTGTCATCCGGGTGGTCACCGTAGCCCTCGCCAGCTAACCGTGCCTTGCGAGCCCGGCTCTCGAGCCACCACATGCCACCGGCGAACATGACCACCGCCCCAATGATGCCAAGGCCCGGTGCGGCGAATACGTTGGTACCGAAGTAAGGAATCGGAATGGCGTTCTGAATGGCCGGCGACCCCGGCAGTGCAGTCATCGTGAAGGTGAACGACCCTAGTGCGATGGTGGCAGGCACCAGTCTCTTGGGAATGCTGGCCGCCCGGAAAAGGTCTCTGGCCACAGGAAATATGGCAAATGCCACCACGAAGAGCGACACACCACCATAGGTCAGAATGGCGCACGCCAGGACGACCGTGACGATTGCCTGCCTGTGTCCCAGTCTGTCAACAATCCAGCCAGAAAGGGTCGTTGCTGCACCGGAGTCAGCCATCAACTGGCCAAACAGCGATCCGAGCAGAAAGATGGGTAGGAACTGGATAACGTAGTTACCCAGCGCCTTCATAAACGTGTCGGAATATATCGGCAGAAACAGGTTGATCTCGCCTGAGAGCAGGACTGCCACGCCTGCCATGAGCGGTGCGAGTAAAAGCACCGTGACCCCGCGATACGCAAGGTACATTAGTAAAATCAGTGAAACAATGATGGCGAGAGTGCCTGACATGTCGGTAGGGCTCCAAGCAAAAAAGAGGGCAAAAAAGGATCACGATGTGCCTGACCGTGATAAACGTGATCAAGTCGAGGTCCGGAGGCGTTGCACGCCGCGATGTTTCAGGCGATTGTATTCAACACAACGAGCGGGATCTTGAGTGCGGCGTTCACGGCTGATGGGGTTTAGGCTTTGAGTTCCGTGGACGATCACTTCATCAAAAACTGCTATTTCGTTGCTGCGCAAGTCGGCTAGGTTGAAAATCAGGGTGTGTTGAAAGTGCCTGTGCTTGCTTGACCCTGTTGAAACAGCCCGCACTGTACATCAAAAATTCTTAGCCTGAGGGATAATGAAAGTCGTAGTGTTGTAGCCGAGGGTATGATCACACGGTATGCGACAAGGGTATCTGGAATGCGAACGGATGGCATTGCGAAGGCAGTCGTGAGCAATTGTTCGATCCGACTGCCTTCGATTGATACAGATGTGGCGCATCGAACAGTGTTTCAGGTCGCCATGCTGGCTCAGGATCCAGAGGATAGACCGATTTCAATGCTCAGGCGGGACGCCTTTTCATGAGCGCGGAGCGAAGACAGATGCAAACGGTCTCGCCTCGTTGGTTGATGCCCTTGTGCTCGAACTCGATAATGCCTGCGTTGGGGCGCGATTTGCTTTCCCGAATCGACTTTACAGTGGTTTCGACCCTGATCGTGTCACCATGAAAGACCGGTGCCGGGAACCGGGTGTCCTGCATCCCCAGATTGGCCACTGTGGTGCCCAGCGTGGTGTCGGCGACTGAAATTCCGATCACCAGACCCAGCGTGAACAGACTGTTGACCAAAGGTTTGCCAAACTCGGTGTTCTTGGCAAATTCAAAGTCAATGTGCAACGGCTGAGGGTTTAACGTCATGTTGCAAAACAGCATATTGTCCATTTCGGTGATGCTGCGGGTGATTTCGTGCCGAAACACCTGACCAAGTTCAAACTGCTCAAAATATAGTCCTGCCATTTTCGTCTTGCTCCGGATGGTTCTTCTGATGATCTGAAAGGCTGTTTTCAGTATGACTTGGGTAGTCCCAGCACCCGCTCGGCGATGTAGCACATAACCAATTGCGGACTCACTGGCGCGATGCGTGCGATCAAGACCTCGCGCAGGTAGCGCTCGACATGGTATTCCTTTGCATAGCCGAACCCACCGTGGGTCATGATGGCTTGCTGACAGGCATTAAAGCCAGCTTCTCCTGCGAGATACTTGGCGGCGTTGGCCTGTGCGCCACAGGACTTGCCGGCATCAAAAAGCGTTGCCGCTTGAAAAACCATCAGATTGGCTGCTTCAAGCTCCATCCAGTTCACGGCCAGCGGGTGTTGAATGGCCTGGTTCATGCCGATGGGTCGGTTGAACACCACGCGCTCCTTGGCGTATTGAGTCGCCCGCTTCAGCGCCGCGCGACCAAGACCGACTGCCTCGGATGCGATCAGAATCCGCTCAGCGTTCATGCCGTGCATGATGTACTTGAAGCCTTGACCCTCTTCCCCGATCAGATCTTCAAACGGCACACGCAGACCGTCGATGAACAGCTCGTTGGAGTCCACAGCCTTGCGACCCATTTTGGGGATTTCTCTTGCAGTCACGTACTTGCGGTCGAGATCCGTGTAGAAAAGACTCAGTCCTTCAGTGTGACTTTTGCAGTCCTCCAGAGGGGTGGTGCGGGCCAGAATCAGCATTTTGTCAGCGACTTGAGCCGTAGATATCCAGATTTTGGTACCACTCAGCAGGTAGTGGTCAGACTTTCGTTGCGCTTTGACCTTGAGCTGCGTTGTATTCAAACCCGTATTGGGCTCGGTGACCGCGAAACAGGATTTTTCCTTGCCTGCAATCAATGGCGGGAGCATGCGCTGCTTCTGTTCTTCTGTGGCGAACTGAACCACTGGATTGAGACCAAAAATGTTCATATGAACGGAAGACGCGCCACTCATGCCGGCGCCAGACTCACTGATGGTTTGCATCATGATCGTTGCCTCCGTAATGCCAAGCCCTGAACCACCGTACGCTTCCGGAATACAGATGCCCAGCCAACCATCTCGCGCCAGCGCCTGATGCAGTTCATGCGGAAAACCGCCCTCCGAATCACGGGTCAGCCAGTAGTGCTCGTCAAATGGCTCGCAGATCTTTTCAATAGCCTCGCGGATACGTAACTGTTCATCAGAAAAAGAAAATTCCATCTTTTGTCCCCATTATCAAACTTCAATATGCATCATGGCAGATCAGTGACGGCCTAGGTAAAAAGCTCACGGCACTCACCGGCGACACAACCTCGACGATATGGGCGAGGTTGTCAGGATTTGGAGGCGGAGGGTTCTCCGGCTGCCCTCGACAGTTCCGCTTGAATTCAAGCCTGATCCCTGCAACGCGCCTCACGAAATGTCACACTATTGTTCAGTGTCATCAAAGAATAACCTTCCGGCGTGCCGGTGTCTGAGTCATCTGTAACCTCATCTGAAACCGTATGTAGAGGAAGCGATGACACTTGCAGGTTTTCTATTCGAAACGTTTGCCCAAGCCACCGGATAGTGGCGAAATCATCTGATGTATCAAACGATTCGTATATCTCGAGGCTGTCGTCAATCAGCATTTGAGAATACCAGAGGGCACACCTGGGCAGATATCTGGATGGCGTTTTGTCAAGACAAATTTCAAGAACTGCAATAATCTCGCCAGCCGATGGCGGTCAATGAGGCGGTGGCTTGTCGTCTCGTCGATGTTTGGTCATTGATGAGGACAGGGCACTGGTGTATGTTGACGACATTTGGTGGTGTGTCAAGGTGGTTCAAGTCGGAAGATGACTCGATATATGCGGGGCAAGGCCATATTGTCTGCTCCAGACTTGGTGTTGCGCGGGCGCGGGTGGGACAATAGAGTGAGTCTGTACCATTTCTGGACAGAATGTCAGTGGCTCATCTGGATAAAATTTTGATGTGTCGATTGTTCCAGGAAGCTCAAGGCTGGAGTTTTCAAATTTTTTGGAATGGGGCGCTGTATGCCAGGTGCGCGCGGGTGTGAAGTGACATGTATGGATACGCAAGTCTTAATCGAGGTGTAGTTGGGTGCGAATCGAGATCAAGTTCGAGTCAGGCAATGGGTTTTGAGTGCTTTTCTCGATAGACAGGTTTCCAGAGGCGCCTGACGACGGCGTACGGGGTGGTTTGGCATTGGGCATTTCGGTCGCAGTTCAGAGATTTTTCGAGAAATCAGGGTACAGATCTCTGCGCCTGATAACGCTCATCCTCGTCCCGGCGATTTACTGGCTTGGCTTGTTCGGTCTCTTGGGTGGTTGGCGACTGGGTCAGGTTGAGCAGTCTCATGTCCTGATGTCGCCAAGCCAGGCGCTGTTGCTGCTGGCATGCGCAGTGCTATTGACCCTGTCGCGTCTTTACTCAAGACGAAAAATGGCTTTGTGTCTTTCTGTCATGGTTCTGGCGCTTTACGGACTGTTAGCCAGTTATTTGTGGGAGCCATGGCGGGCACAGCGTTTTGGGCTGACTGAAATGGCCCTGGTGATGGCGTTTGTATGCGGGCTGATCATGGGCATTGCCCGGCAGGCAGGTGGATCGCTGGCTTTAAGGTCGGGACGCAGTTCACTGGTGACTACGATTGTCGGAACGTTCTTTAGCGTTGCCGCGGCCTACGTGCTGATTGAACGTGATATCAGTCAGGCTCAGGCTTTGGCCCAGACTCGTGCGGAGGTTCTGCGCGACAATGTGAGCACTGCGATGAGATCATCAATGAGTGCGCTTGAGCGATTGAGCGCGCGCTGGGCAACGATCAATTCCCATATGCCGGAGGAGTTTGCCCGGCAGGAGTTTGAGGGCCTTGTAAAAGGGTTTGGGGAGTTCAAGCGTCTGACGTATCTGGACTCGAACCTGCGCCCTCTGCGTGACTCCGTGCATTCCGAGGCGCACGCCAATTTGCTCGAGGCGGCCTTGAAGTTGCCTGAATTCAAAGAGTACCTTGATCACATTGTCGAGAGCCGCGAGGTGCACTTGGCACCCCCCGGCCGGTTCGTGCGAGACCCGGCCGTGAGTTTTGTGGTGGCAGGGGTGTTTTCCGGGGCTGCCGAGCAGCGCTGGGTGGTTGCCACAGTCGATTTGCAGCAAATGGCCAGTAGCCGATTGCCTGATGCGGATCTGGATTGCTGTTTTCAGATTATTAGTGACGGACAGGTCTTGCATGGCTCGCCGTCGCCAGCGGGCAGCCGGGTGCTCGCAGTGGGTAGCAGTGCGACCCGCCTGCACCATGATGTTGATCTCGATCTGCAGTTCTGGCTTAACGAATCAGCCGAAGAGACCGGGCATCCATTGCTTCCCGAAGGAATTTTGCTGTTTGGTCTGGCGTTCACGTTCCTGGCCAACAGCAGCCAGCGGCTTACTCATGTCGTTCGAAGACGTGCTCAGCAGTTGCAGCGTACTGCCTTGCATGACTCGCTGACTGGTTTGCCAAACCGGCGAATGCTGGCCATGCAGATTCAGCAAGCATCTGAACAGTCGGTTAAGGATGGCTCAAGTATTTCTGTGATTTTTTTTGAAATTGACGGCCTTCGGCTGATTAGTGATTCTCTAGGTCATGAGGTGGCTGATGTTTTGCTGGTTCAGGCTGCGAACTGTCTACGCCGGGAACTTGCACAAACAGCAACGCTTTCCCGCCTCGATGCAGGAGATTTTGTGGTGTGTGTCACAGGACTCACGCAGCAAGAGGTCGAGCAGCTCGCACAACGGCTGATCGATGTGGTCGAGGAGCCGCTGCAGATCGGGTCGAATCTGCTGAGAGTGAAAGCCTATGCGGGTATCACTCGTAGTTCAGGTCTCCAGCCAGATCCCATGCATCTGGTGCGTCAGGCTGATCTGGCGATGCTCAAGGCCAGGCGGCAGGGCCGTGGTGCGTGGGGCCATTACACACCAGAGCTTGGCGAGCAGGTTCACGCAAGACTGACGATGTACAACGATCTTCAACAAGCGATTGAGAGCGATTCGATTGAACTGCGGTACCAGCCCATTATTGATGGCAGAGATGGCAATGTCGTCAGTTTTGAGGTGCTGATGCGTCTTCCACATCCGGTGTTTGGCGAGATTTCTCCGACCCGGTTCATTCCTGTTGCCGAGGAGTCCGGTCAAATTATTGCGCTCACGGACTGGTTGCTGGTACGCGCTTGCAGTGATGCAAAGAGGCTTGAGGCTGCCGGGGTTGGTGCAATACCCATTGCGATCAACATTTCTCCTCGTTATTTTCAGTGTCCGGACTTTGTGCAAAGGGTTCATAACGCGCTTTTGCAGGCCGATCTGACACCAGATCGCCTGGAGCTGGAAATTACCGAAAGTGTTCTGCTCGACGATGCCTCACTGGCGGTGAGCAAACTCAAGCAGTTGCGGGCCATCGGGGTGCTAGCCTGTCTCGATGATTTCGGCACGGGCTATTCGAGTCTGGCTTATTTGCGTGAGTTGCCCATCTCGGTGATCAAGATTGATCGAACGTTTGTTCGTAACGTTATCAGTGAGCCGTCTGATGCCGCGATTGTTCGCGGAGTCACCGCAATGGCGCAGCATATGCATTTGCAGGTTGTGGTCGAAGGTGTAGAAACGGTTGCCCAGTTTAATTTTCTCAAACGTAGTGGCTGCAACTTGTTCCAGGGCTATTTGTTTGACCGACCCAAACCCCTGGAGGACGTGATAGAAAAACTTCGACAGATCGGGCGCAAACGCATTCTGCCCGTGGTTGAGCCTGTCAGAGGGGGTGGGGTGCGCCTCGAATCAGGGTACGTCGTGAGGACAGTGTTGTTGGTCGGTGATGGTGCGTGGTCCGCGAGACTTGCAACCGCCCTGATGGCGGCGAATTATGAAGTGCGCACTGCCTCCGGCGCGATGGAAGCACTTGATTTACTCGCGCAGTTTAATCTGGATCTGATGATCATCGAGGCACAGCTATCAGACATGGGCGCTGCGACACTCTCGTCAAAAGTTGCTGACATGTATCCCCGGACGCTGCGCTGGGTATGTGAGCCCGATCGTGATGGCACTATTGTCGCTCGGGAACAAGATGGTTCTGATGGCGCACAGTCCTCGACGCTAGATTTGGCTCAGTCTGCCGTTCAGACTCTTGCGCGGTCAGCAATCATAGTGAACCGTGCCGCACACCGTATATGGCCTGTCCAGCCTGATCCGGTAGAAATCGTCAATGCGATTTCAGCACTCGGGGTGGATCAGGAAAAATAGCAAGGACATTGAGCGAGTTCGCGACATTCGAAGGCGTTCGCGAACCTCTCTCGAACGTCATGTCCAACGAGAAGCACGCAATGATCTACCGAATCTTCATGGTCCGAGCGTATTTTTGCCATTTTCTTTCTGGTTCAGCTATCAGCGTGTGGGTGGCCGATTGCGCTATAACATTCATACCTGTCGTTAACATCACTTATGCAAGCCGGATTTTTGAAGAAACAGACAACGCGTGCCAAAGGCTAGCGTGCCCGGGCCGTAGGCTCGCCGCATTGGCCCACTAAACACTGGCCCATTAAATGTAGCCCGTGGACCGGGCAAGGAGACATGATGCAGACACCCGTGATTGTTGGCTGGGGTCACACTCAGTTCGGAAAACTTGATAACGTCGATATCGAGGCACTGATCCAGCAAGCCGCTCAGCAGGCGCTCGATTCTTCTGGCGTTGACATCAAGGACATTGATGGAATTTTTGTTGGAACATTCAACGGTGGGTTCGTGCAGCAGGACTTTGGTGGGGCGATGGTCGCGGTGGCTTTGCCCGAACTGCGTCACGTACCCGCAGCACGGCTGGAGAACGCCTGTGCGACCGGTTCGGCCGCGATCTGGGCAGCCCTCGATGCAATCATGGCTGGACGCATGAAGCGTGTTCTCGTTGTGGGTTACGAAAAGATGAATACATTGCCTACAGCGCAAATCGGTGACATTCTTCTCAAATGCTCCTACGTCAGGGAAGAGGCGAATATTCAAGGTGGCTTTGCGGGGGTGTTTGGTCAGATTGCACAAGCCTATTTTGATCGTCATGGTGACCAGTCCGATGCGCTGGCGGCCATTGCGGCCAAGAACCACAAAAACGGTGTGGATAATCCGTTTGCACATCTGCGGCGCGATCTTGGCTTTGATTTCTGTCGTCAGCCTTCAGAAAAGAATCCGGTGGTGGCTGGCCCGCTCAAACGGTCGGACTGTTCGCTGGTGTCCGATGGCGCAGCTGCTCTGGTGATTTCGAGCGAAGTCCTCGCCCACGCCAAGGTTCCTGCAGTGCGATGGGCTTCACGCACCCACGTCAACGAGTGGTTGCCGCTGAGCCGGCGTGATCCGACCCGGTTTGAGGGGGCGGCACTAGCCTGGAAGAAAGGTCTGGCCGACGCCGGCCTGACGCTTGATGATCTGGGTTTTGTGGAAACCCATGATTGTTTCACCATTGCCGAGTTGCTCGAGTATGAGGCCATGGGTCTTGCCGAGTATGGTCAAGGCGCCCGGGTGGCGCTCGAAGGTACGACCTCGGCCCAGGGCAGGTTGCCGGTCAATCGTTCAGGGGGTCTGAAGTCTAAAGGTCACCCGATCGGTGCAACGGGTGTGTCGATGCACGTGATGGCCGCAATGCAGCTCAGCGGCACTGCCGCAGACATGCAGCTGCCAGGTGTTTCACACGGAGCTGTGTTCAATATGGGGGGCGCGTCAGTGGCCAACTATCTGAGCATTCTCAGGGCCGTCTGACCCGGTGGCAATATTTCGCGGTGTTATACCCAGGGGCTCGTAGCAAAGTCCGGCCAGCAATACACGCAGCAGGAGTTTTATAGGTCATGCATCAGGCGCAAGTCATCAATCTGGCTCAATTGCTGGTTCAAACCGCTCGACTCCATCCGCAGCGCGCTGGTGTCATCCTCTCAGAAACGCAGTGGAGCTGGCGTGAGATCGATGCTCGCACCAGCGCCATGGCCCAGGCTTTAAGTGACTTGGGTGTGAGGGCCGGTGACCGGATTTTGTCGCATTCACGCAATATTTTGCAGACTTTTGAGTTGGGCTGGGTCGCTTGGCGCATGGGTTGCGTCTGGGTGCCGACCAATTTCAGACTCACACCCGGTGAAGTGGCCTATCTGGGTGAAAGCTCAGGTGCCACAGTGATGATCTATGAGGCCGGATTTGAAGCTCATGCCGATGCAGTTCAGGCTTGCAGCCCTGCACTCAGGCACAGGGTGGTGATTTCCGAGGGCGGGGGCCTCGCTGGCGAGCACGAGCATGATTACGAATCCCTGGTGACCCGGTATCTGCCAGACATGCTGGCCAGGCCTCCCGGGCTGGGGTTTGAACCCGTTCTGGTTCAACAGGACACACCTGCATGGTTTTTCTACACATCGGGTACCACTGGCAAACCAAAAGCAGCGGTTCTGACACACGGTCAGCTGACATTTGTTGTGGCGAATCATCTGGCTGATCTGATTCCCGGTACGACCGAGCAGGATTGTTCGATTGTGGTTGCTCCTCTGTCGCACGGTGCCGGCATTCATGCCATGTTGAATGTGGCGCGTGGTGCCGCCTCAGTGCTGATGCCCGGTGAAAGGCTCGAACCAGAGGTTTTCTGGAGGCTTGTAGAGAAGCACCGGGTCACCAACCTTTTTACGGTACCGACCATCGTCAAGGTGCTGATCGAACATCCATCGGTCGATCAATATGATCACTCGAGTCTTCGCTACATGATCTACGCCGGTGCCCCGATGTATCGCACCGACCAGAAGCTCGCACTGACCAAACTTGGAAGGGTTCTGGTGCAGTATTTTGGGTTGGGGGAAGTCACCGGTTGCATTACCGTTTTACCAGCCCACATGCATTCGGCAGATGACAGTGATCCTGATGCCAACATCGGTTCCTGTGGGCGCCCGCGTACCGGGATGGAGCTCGGGATCCTCGATGCGGATATGAAACCGGTGGCCGTGGGTGTGGTCGGTGAGATTTGTGTGCGGGGTCCGGCCGTCTTCGAGGGATATTTTGGTAATGAGCAAGCGACGGCAAAGGCATTGCGAGGAGGTTGGTTTCACACCGGTGACTTAGGGCGGGTGGATGAGCGAGGTTTGCTCTACATCACAGGGCGAGAGTCGGACATGTACATTTCCGGTGGCTCAAACGTGTACCCGAAAGAAGTTGAGGAGAGTTTGCTCGAACATCCCGATGTCCTCGAGGTCGCAGTGCTTGGTGTGCCCGATCCAAAATGGGGCGAGGTGGGTGTGGCGGTAGTGGTGGCGAGAAATCCCGCTGTTGCACTGACTTCGGAGATGCTCTGGGAGCATCTGGAGGGACGTTGTGCAAAATATCGCTGGCCCAGAACGTTCTTTTTCTGGGATGCGTTACCCAAGTCCGGTTACGGAAAAATCACCAAGAAAGATATCAGGCAGCAGTTGATCGAACGTGGTGATATTTCGGGTTGATCCTTGGGCCGGGCGTAGGTCCCAGCCAATCTGTCTCGAACACATTCCTCCTGAAAGCCAGGGATCTGCCGGTCGTGACTGCAGAGTTGTTTGACTGGCACAGTTCTGCAGT
>CAZBIN010000089.1:0-11114 GCA_964491995.1 uncultured Orrella sp. | reverse complement strand
CATCACGCAGCAGTTCCTTGACACCCACCACGGCACTGCCCACCACCGCACAGCCCGCAGCCATCGCCTCGACCATCGCCAGCGGCATGCCCTCGTAATGCGTCGACAAGACGAAAACCTGGTGCGACATCAGCAAGGCAGGCACGGTCGGGCAGTGCCCCAAAAACTGTACCTGCTGCGACAACGCCAACTCCCGCACCAACTGCTCGGCGCGCTCCCGATACCGGCGCTTGCCAACCCCTGCCAGCATCACAGGCGGCGTCAAGCCGCGATCCCGCAACAGCGCCACCGCACGAATCAAGGTCTCATGATCCTTCTGCCGAGCAAAGCGCGCTGACATCACGATGCCCGGCGTGCGATCTGCATAGGGCGTCGCATCAGCGGCCACAAAAGGCGCCAGCTTGATGCCGTTGGGAATCGCCATGGTGCGATCTGCAGGAAAACCCAATTCCAACAGGCGCTCTTTGACACCCTCGGAGCAGCCGATGATTGCGGCCGTCCGCTGCGCCAGCCATTTCGCCTGCGCCAAGCGCCACCACGAATAGCGCTCGCGCGAATTGTGCTCAACATGAACCAAGGCTGGCACCTTGGCCCACAGCCCGGCATATCGCCCCCAAAGATGCTCGCTGAAGCCATGCGCCACCAGGACGTCAGGCTTGAACCTGCGACACACCCTCACCAAATCCAGCACCGTCGCAATGTGCGACCACCCCTGGACCACCTCCACCGCCAAGCCCTCCTGCCGCAAGGCCTCCACACGCGCAGGATCCGCCTGACGCTTGCGCCGCAAAACCAGCAAGGCCTCCATGCCCGGGTCGTTCACGGCGGCTCGAACGAGCTCCACCGCCACCTGGGTCGCCCCAGAAAATCCACCCGTCACAAAATGGATCACACGCAGCGGACGCCCTTCCGCACACACGCCCACACCGCTCTCCGAAGAATAGTTACCCACAGTCACAAGTCCATCAAGCCCAACCGACAAGGATCGCCATCATGCGTCAAGATCGGTGCCAACGGCTGCCGGCTGACCTTTGAGCGCGGCATGCTGGCAAAATCTCGCCAATGCAACCGTCTCCACCCGATCGGGCGCCGTCCCCCGTGCGCCGCCCCCTGCTCATCAGACTCTGTAATTGGGTGGGTGAAGCTGTGCTCTCCCTGCCCACCCTGAATCTGCTGGAACAGCAGGGTTACGAACTGCATCTGATCGGCAAACGCTGGGCCGTCAAGCTGTTTGAAGGACATGGTTGGACCATTCACGTCCGCCCCGCCAAACGCTCCGCAGCGATCGCTCAACTCAAACACCTGCGGCAACAGTTGGCGAAGCAGTATCCTGAGTTCACGCGACACCCCAACCTCGTGCTCTTCACCAACTCCTTCTCCAGTGCGCTCGAAGCCCGCCTGGCTGGACTCAAGCCCATCGGGTACAACCGAGAAGGACGCGGCCTTCTCCTCAGCCACAGCGTGCCCTACCAAGCTGGCCTGCATGCCGCCGATAACTACTGGCACATTGGCAGCCACTTCGTCGGCAGCACGTCCCCACGCCCCAAGGCGCTGGGCCTGCGTCCCTCGGCCCAACACCTGGCACAAGCACGGCAGTGCATGGCGGACCACCGGATCTCACCCGGCTTCATCATCCTGTGCCCTTTCTCGGGCGCGGCCGACACCACTGGCAAGAAGCGATGGCCCGACTTTGGCCAACTCGCGCAGTCCCTGCAACAACAAGGACGGCAAATAGTCTTGTGCCCTGGCCCCGATGAGGAGGCCGAAGCGCACGCACACTACCCCGACGCCATCGTGCTCACTGGCGTGGACCTCGGCACCTACGCAGCGCTGGCTCAGCAGGCAGACTGCACTGTCTCCAACGACACTGGCCCTGGCCATCTCGCCGCTGCTGCGGGCGGGCGTGTGGTCAGCGTGCTCGGCCCGGACGGCGCTGCGATGTGGCACGTACAAGGCGAGCACGTCACCATCCTTCGCCCTGAGCAGGGCTGGCCCAGCCTGGCCTCGGTGCTGTCGGCCGTCAACACGCGGCCCCCTCAATGAGCGACGCCAAGCCCTTTCACATTGCCCTGCAATTCGGGCACATCCGCCACTTCAACGAAGGGCTGAGCGAGGTCGCGCGCCAACTGGCCCTGCAGTACGCCGCACAAGCTGCGCAACTCAAGGCAGAGCGCCATGTGCACTTCCACTTCATCCTGCCCAGCCAATGGCACGGGATGTTTGGACCGAACGTGACGTACCACGAGTTGCGCGATGCCATGCGCCTGCGTCATCGCTTCCCGGTGGACCTGGATGTCTGGCATGGCCTGCACCAGCACATGCGCTACCGCCCTCCCGTCAACAGCAAGCGCAACATCATCACCGTTCATGACCTCAACCATGTGTATGCCAAAAAAGGGTTGAGCCTGTGGTGGCAGAACCTGCGGCTGACACGCCATCTGCGGCGCGCTCATCAACTGGTGGCGATCACACAGTTCGTCGCCGATGACATCCGTCGCTGCCTGCCCTGGGCACCACCCGCCGTGGTCATTCGCAACGGTGCGGCCGACCTCACCCAGCACGCCCAGACGCCCGTGCCGGACCTCGTGGGGCAGAGCTACCTGCTGCACATCAGCCGCATGTCGGCGTCGAAGAATGTCGGTGCGCTGATCGACATGGCGGCAGGCTGGCCCGAACAGTTGCTCGTTCTGGTGGGCCCCGACAGCCCCGAAGTAGAGTCTCACCGACAACGCGTCAAAAGCATGGGCCTGCACAACGTACGCTTCGTCACCGATGTCGATGAAGCGCAAAAGGCTTGGCTCTATGCCCACTGCGAAGCCTTCTTGTTTCCATCCTTGATGGAGGGATTCGGCTTGCCGCCCATCGAGGCCATGTTCTTCGGCAAACCGGTGATCGTGGCCCGACGCACCTGCTTGCCAGAGGTGTGTGGTGAGGCCGCGGCCTATTGGGATGAGTTCAGTGCGCCGGCCATGCGTAAAGTCGTGGAAGCCTGGCTGACCCAGCACCGACAAGATGGTGACCTGGCACAACGAGTGGCCGCCCAGGCCCGACGCTACGCCTGGCCACGCGCGGCCCGTCAATACCAAACGCTTTATGAGCAGGGCCTGTCCGCATGTTGAACCTGCCGCAAGTGACACTGTGCTGCGTCGATACGCGACTGCCGCAAATGGCACTGGACGCCATGAGAATCTGCATGGCCCAGATCGAGTTTGGCGATGCCTTGCTCTTCACCTGCCCCAACCATGGACTGACAGACGTGCCCCCGGGCGTCCGCGTGATCGAGCTCGACAGCATCAAGTCGATCGAAGCCTACTCGCACTTCCTGCTCAAGGGCATGGCCCCCTACCTGCAGACCTCACACATGCTCATCGTGCAGTGGGATGGCTATGTCCTGGATCCATCCATGTGGCGCGACGCCTATCTGGACGTGGACTACATCGGGGCTGTATGGCCCCAGTATGACGATGCGCACCGCGTCGGCAATGGCGGTTTCTCGCTACGCTCGCGCAAACTATTGCATGCCCTGATGGATGACGCCATCATTGCGCACCATCCCGAGGATGTGTGCATCGCCCGCACCTACCGCACGTTGCTGGAACAACGCTGGGGCATCCGCTTTGCCGATGAAGCCCTCGCACATCAATTTGCGTTTGAGCGCGAACGCCAAACGCACAGCAGCTTCGGTTTTCATGGCATGTCGAACATGGCTGCGCTGCTCTCAGAGCAAGAACTCTCCATGTTCATGAGGGATGCACCAGCCACGCTGTTTGGCAGCGTCGAGGCCCGTGGGTTTATCAAGCATCTGATCGGACGCAATATGAAAACCCTCGCGAGAAAGGCGCTACAACAGCGACTTCAAACCAAACCCATCAATCTCGCTGACATGAGACTGTGGGTGAGGCTGATTTAATGATGGCATCGCGAAAGAGACAAAATAAACAGAAGGACAATCACCTTCCATACTATTTCAAATAGATATCCCCAGCGCTGCGAGCTCTCACCGCTCTAGCAGGAACGCCGTAAGCAACAACATTACCTGGCAAATCTTTGTTGACGTAGCTACAGGCACCGACCACACTGTCAGCACCAATTGTGACTCCGTGCTTGATGGCAGCACCAATTGAAACAGCCGACCGCACACCAATCCTGACACCACCTCCAGTTGCGACAGAGGGAGCCAGGGAGGAGAAGTCACTCATTTCACAGTCGTGATCAATGGATGCTCGGGTGTTGATCAAACAAAATTTGCCGACGCGGGAGTTTGGTCCGACCACACAATTTGGCATCACAACCGTACCTTCACCAATCTCTGTAAAAACAGAGATGACGGCTGACGCATGCACCAGGGGAGGAAAACTCAACGACGGATACCGAATCGAGATGTCATGATAAATCCGTTCTCTGACGGCATTGTCCCCCACTGCAATCGCAAAGGTGAACGCGGACTGCTCCGTGAGCTCGGACAGACTGCCGATGACCTTAACACCCAGTAATTCCACCCCGACTTTGCCATCATCGACAAAGTGCCTGACATCGTAACCAGCCGACATTGCCACATTGGCCACACTCACAGCATGCCCGCCAGCACCAATAATGATGAGCGGACGCAAACTGGATGAAAGTGGTTCCTTATTTTCTTGCATATCTTGCTCTGCATGCGGCCAACATATTGCAGCCCATCAAGACCGCCCCAACCAACGCTTCCAAAATCGCTTCTTGCGCTTGGATGATGGCGAATTTGTCGGCACGCGATGGCGCAACACAGGAACCTCCGACATCCGCTTTTGAAACCAAAGGTCATCAATCGCATAACGATCCGCCATTATCTTGCGAGCTCGCTCGTTACCCAGCAAGGCAAACAACTTTTCCAGCGCTGCAACCTTATATGGATTAGCTAGGTCCGGAGAGTAAGTTCCGTTCTCGCCCAACAACAACAACGCCGACTCAATCTCAATACACTCAGGCTCGGGCAGTGAAGAAGCGCACTGATCACCAAACCCTTCGTGCAACTCGTGCTCCTGGATGTCATCAAAAAAATGACGTGCAATCAAGTAGTGCTCATTGATGGTACGAATGGCATTACCAGCCGTCTGACTACTGGCATTCTCACCAGGCAGAACTCGGAACTCGACGTAATCCTCCTCTGATATATGGATATCGTACCGCTTAACCAATCTGATCCACATATCAAAATCAGGCAATTGACGATATCTATTATCGTACAAACCCAACTCGTCGTAACATTTTTTACGAATCAAAACACTTGGGTGCAACAAACAATTACCGATATCAAAGAAGTGACGCAACCAGGCACCGCGCGAACGGTTTTCCTTCTCAAAAACACCGCCTCCGGTATGAGGGCTTTTCTTCGGCAGCATCTGACCATTCTGATCAATAAAGCGAGCTCGCCCAAACGACGCCCCAATGGTCGGATTTTCTTCCAGCAAGCGAACCTGCTTGACCAGCTTATCGTCACCGATCCAACGGTCATCAGAGTTGATAAGTGCCACATAACGTCCTCGCGCCTTGCAAATCAACTCGTTGGTTGTCACGCAGGCTCCACGGTTCATTGAATGGGCTTCAAACTGAATCCGAGGATCGGAAATACGCCTCACAGCAGCAGGGGTGTCGTCTCGAGAGCCATCATCGGCAATCAGAAACTCCAGCTCGACACCTTTCTGACGCAGTACGCTTTGAATGGCCTCTTCCACATAGGGGGCATGGTTGTAAGTGGCCATCACAACCGAAACATCAACTGCACTCATCGGGACTTACCTCGTACTCTGGTCTTGATTTTCTTCCACAATCGACTTAAGGGGCCTTTTCTTCTACTTAACGCACCCTCCGTCATAGCCGCATAGTCTCGCTCAAGGTTCCTCAAGAGCGTCGTGAACTCACTGCGATAGCGCCCCCCCGTGAGGACATCGTAGGATGGTATGACATCCATGCTCATTTTTAATTTTCTCGAACCTTCCAGAGCAGACCACACGCCGCCATCGTGTATGCGATATACCGACATAGGCTCATGCAAGAAAATTATCTCCCCTACAGACCCAACCAGAATGTTGACAATCCAGTCGTACGACTTAATATTGAAAGCTTCTTTCGGAAGCTGACATAGAGCTGAGCGACGGTACATACACGTCGAGAAATTACCAATGATATTCTCTGCGATCAGTTCGGAAACCTCAATATTGCGCCATCCTTTTGATGACGAAACCCGAGGAATGAATTTCTTGTCGCGCTCGTAATATATATTGTAATTGACAGAGCACAACGCACAACCCGAATTAGCATCGAGAACCTGAATTTGCTTCTTCAGCTTTTCACTGGAAGACCAGTAATCATCTCCTTCCAGCACCGCGACATAGCTTCCCTTGCAAGCAGCGAAGCCTCTCTGGTAGTTTCGGGTAACACCAATATTGCGTTGCGCAGGCAAATAATTGAACACAAAGCGAGAATCACGCCCATCGAACAAACGCACAATCTCCAGCGTGCGGTCCGATGACGCATCATCCGCCACAACGATCTCGACTGGGCAGAGATCACTTGGAATAACCTGCGACAGAATCGATTCAAGCGCACGCTCGATATGCTTCTCGTGATTGTACGTAATCAGCAGAATCGATATCGAAAAACTATCCTCATTAGCAACAGTCATCACCTCTCCGTTCTCAAAATTATTCACACAGCCAACGGGTAGTTCAATACTCGCTTAATTAACCTGCAGATCATATCGACTTCAACGTCAGTTAGACCAGGATATAGAGGCAGACACATGATGCGTCGAGAAATATCCTCTGAGACGGGACAGGAACCTTGAGCAACATAGGGCAACTCGTTGAGCGACGGATAGAAGTAACGCCTTGGAAATACATTATGCAGATTTAAATATTGCTGCACTGCCGACAAAACCTCTTCACTCTCAAAAACCACCGGAAAGTATGCATAGTTGTAAGTCAACCCTTCAGCCAGCATTTGATATCGAATCGCAGCCCCTGCCAAATTGGATTTGTAACGATCCGCCACGCGCCGTCTGTCAGCAATGATCGCGTCGACGTGCGGCAAGTTGCACAATCCCATCGCAGCATGAAACTCCGAGTTCTTACCATTGATCCCCACCCCGGAAAAGGTTGTCAGGCTGGTGTGACCAAAATTGCGCATCTCAGCCAGCGTCTTCAGAATCTCGGAACTAGGTGTAACAACTGCTCCGCCCTCAACGGTATGAAACAGCTTGGTCGCATGGAAGCTACACGTAGCTACATCCCCATAACTCAACAGTGATGCGCCTTTGTAGATCGATCCAAAGGCATGCGCGGCATCATAGATCACGCGAAGATTGTGCTTCCGCGCAATAACCTCAATAGCTTCAACATCACAAGGATTCCCGAAAACATGGGTTGCCAAGATGGCGCATGTACGATCAGAAATAGATGCCTCAATCAACTCCGGATCGATGTTGAAGGACTCCGGGTCAATATCAACCATCACCGGATCGCACCCCTCCCAAACGATACTGGATGTTGTAGCGACATAGCTAAAAGGCGTGGTGATAATCTCCCCCCGGAGCCCTAAAGCCTTGATCGCCAACTGCAGTGCAATCGTGCCATTACTCAAGAAAAGCAAGTGCTGAAGGCCCAACCGCTCCTTGAGTTGCAACTCAAGCTCGTTGACCAAAGGGCCATTATTCGTCAACCAACCTCGATCCCACACTCCCTTTAGCATGTTGGTGTACTCATCGAAATTCGGAAGATATGGCCGAGTTACATTGATGTTCATTCTGAAGTTCCTGAGAAAATCTACCGGACGACATGTCGCCGCAGCACCACTAAATGCCACGGTTACTGCGATGCGCACAAATTCAACGTCGAACAACAAGAGTATGCTCTGGCGCCCCCGCAGATAAGCCAAAGCATTCTACAAGCTCAAACCTGATCAATGCGCCAGCAGAGATGCATCTATCACAGCGCTCAGTCCCACCGCTACACGGCGACTACCCGCTGGCGTCAAGTGATCACGCGACGCGAACCATAACTCGCGCCCCTTGCGCGCTCGGCACACCACGTCATCGCAGAAAATGCTCCTCGCGCTGAAAAACTGAACCTGTGGAAAATCAACCTTGTGTTGCACAAACAGCGCGTCTAAATCCTGGTTGCGAATGTGCGTCTGCTCCGCAGAGACATCAATAGAGCAATCAGGATGCCCAAACGGAAAGGCGCGCTCCACACATGCCTTTGGATCGACTAATAACTCGGGATTGTCGATGACAAAAATGACTTTTTTGCCAGCGTCCAATAGCCGCCTTACCGTCTGCTTAAAGCCTAAATTCAAAGCTTGAATTCGCGCCGCGCGTTTGACCGAATCATTCCAAGTGGCCTCGTGGAATCGATTGCCATGAACCTGCAATGCTGCGTACCCCGCCAACACAACGACTTTGACAGTCGTATTGCGCTCAGCATAATCAAGTGCCTGGACGATCGCGTCATCCGGACAGTCAAAAAAACTTTGCCCAGAGATATTAAGAGGGCGATATGGAAAACATCCTGCATGAAGCATCACGGCAACACCCACTTGCCGCTTCTTGTATTGATCATGCAGGCCAGAAGCAAGATGCCCGGCATGACTGTCACCAATCACAGCTACCTCCACATCCTGACCCGAGTGAATCCGCTTGCATCCCCCCATCACCGAATTGGTCTTGATCGCATCGCAATTCTCCCATCCCTGCCAGTGCAATCCGTACTCTAACTCAGCCAATTGCCCTTTGGGCACAGCACGAGTTGGGAAACCTGCCCGTTGGTTGATGCTCCATCCCAAAAAAACCATACAGACCATCAACATGAGCAATGCAGGCGCCACCTGGCGAGATTTCCCGTGACGCAAAGGTCCTTCCACCCACTTAGCCGATGCCCAACCCAAAAGCACGGAGGCTGCTAGCAAAATGCAGCCCAGCCAAGCATCTGGATGACGACCAATCAAGATATGAGCAATAGCGAACATGGGCCAGTGCCAGAGGTAGACGGGGTAGCTAATGCGGCCCAACCAGACTGCAGTGGGCGAAGCCAGCAAAGACCGGTTGCCCCACCCCAATGGTCCGTCAGCGACGACCAACACCGCACCAATAACCGGCAGCAGGCCTGGCCAACTATCCAGCCAGGGAATATCTCTAGTCCCTACCAGAGCGATGAATATCAGCAGCAACCCCCATAACGACAACGAGACCCGTTTGGCGGCTACAGCACCCGCCGCACCATCTTGGCGACGCAACCGCAACTCCCAAAGCGCCAGAAGCACCCCACAACAAAGCTGCCATGCCCGGGACAGCGGAGAGTAAAACTGGGCCACAGCATCTCCTCTGTGTGCAATCGCGGCCAACAGGATAGCCAAGACCGCAACAACCCACATCACAGTGGAAAGGCGTCGGTCCCATCGATAAACGACAAAAAGCACCAGTGGGAACACAATATAAAATTGCTCCTCAACCCCCAATGACCAGAGATGCAGCAAAGGCTTACGAGCGGCCTCGACGTCAAAATAACCGGACTCATTCCAATAAAGAATGTTGCCCACAAACGCACCGCCACCAGCAATGTGGCGACCAAGTTGAGAGAACTCCTCAGGGAGCAAATAAAACCACCCGACTAATGCAACAACCGATAGAACCAGCAGCAGCGACGGGAAAATTCTCTTGATCCGAGCAATATAAAATTCCTTGAGACTGAAACGCTCACTGGTGAGTGCCCGCATCAATATACCTGATATCAGGTAGCCCGATATCACAAAGAATACATCCACCCCCAGAAAACCGGACGGGAAAGCCTGAGGGAAGGCGTGAAATAGCAATACGCCACTCACAGCCACGGCTCGCAGGCCGTCAATGTCGGGTCTATAAGTTTTCACGTCAGTCATCAAAATTAGATCTGCGACCCATAAATAAGCACCGGTCTCAGATACCCAAAATAATCAATAAGAACGCAACATCACGACCGCCCATCAACAACGGTTACTCGCGCATGTTGTGACAGACGCCATAAATTCCACAGACATCAGCACACAAATCGCGACTACCCGTATGGAAAACCAGGCAATCGTCAATTCAAACTAGCAAACAACAACACACCCAAAGCCCACTCTGATTACATAGTCCGTCTTGAGTAAGTTATTAAAATATTGACGAGTGACCCTGCTTTTCAGGAGGCCATCACCATTATGGCGACTAGGACCACAAACCCATCCAAACGTAGTGACCTAGAAATGATATTCCTTGCATCACAGGGACCACAACGAAAAAATCATAGCCGACGACGAGCCGCCTTTTTTAACAGACAAGGTGATCATATCGACCTACTCTCATGCCTACTCACCCAAAACGGAGGAAGCAGCCTCATAATACCCAAAGGAAATACCTAATCAAATCCCAATATAATCAAAGATGCGTGCCTGTTGGCGCTCGTGAGCGTAGTAATCAGTTAACTCCCTCTGGCAAATCCGGGATCGACGAAGCAACTCTTCTCGATCTTGATTCAACAACTCAACAAAGTCTACCAAGCCCTCCAACTGCAACAGATCAAATACATGAACCGCGTCATCAGAGAACGGATAGTACGAGCGCGCACGGTGTTGATCGGTGGTCACCAGCACCACTCCATTGAGGGCCGCTTCCACCCCCAAAGGCCAACCATTGTATGCCACTGCGGTATCTATGCTAACAATGACATCCACCTCCCGACGGTAGAATTCCATCAGTTCATGCATTGCCATTGGTGCATGACTTTCAACCTCTTCTTCAAAAACAATATTCCCCACAGAGACAAACTGGCTCTATGCCGTTTTGTGTGGAACGCCCCTGCCTCATTTCGCTGATGCCGGGTTGAAGGGGTGATCAGGCAGATGGGCCAGCTTGGACATGCGAAGGTATGCGACGGCGATGAAGTTGCCTGCCGTTCGGAAGCCTCGTGCGGCGCGTTTGGCCTGCTGCAACAGGCCGTTCATGGCTTCGACGAAGGCATTGGATCGGTTGTCCAGCATGCCGCTGATCACGCCAGCGAAGTGGGTCTTCAAGGTCTTGGCCAGTTTCTTGAAGGGCTCCAGCCGCGAGCGTGTGACCCAGCTCA
>CAZBIN010000088.1:1883-11151 GCA_964491995.1 uncultured Orrella sp. | reverse complement strand
ACTTGCCCTGATCCCTGCGCGGTCTGGCTCCAAAGGCCTTCCCGGAAAGAACATCCGGCCGCTGCACGGCAAACCCTTGCTTGCCTGGCCAATCACGGCTGCCAAAGCCTCACGCTATGTCGACAAAGTGGTCGTGTCGACAGATAGCGAAGCTTTCGCGGAGATTGCGCGCGCACACCATGCAGAAGTTCCGACGCTTCGCCCTGCAGAACTGAGTGCGGACACCTCGCCGAGCAGTGCAGCCATCATCCACATGCTGGACCATCTGGCGCGTCAAGGCGAGGTATACGACTATCTGGTCTTGCTGGAGCCCACGTCTCCGCTGACTGAAGGCAGCGATATCGACGCCGCCCTGGAGAACCTGCATGAACACGCAGACCGCTTTGATTCTCTCGTCACAGTGGCAGAACTTGTCAGTTCTCACCCTGCCTTCGCCGTCAGACGAGATGCGCAGGGAGGCATAGAACCCTATGCGGCGGTCGACTTCCTGCGTCTGCCAAGGCGTCAGGACATCGAACCCCTGTATGCACTGGACGGCAGTCTCTACATCTCTCGCGTCGATCGTTACAGAGAGACCTTGAGTTTCTGCCATGACCGCACCCTGTCTCATATCATGCCGCCCTATAAATCCTTTGAGGTAGACAGCCTGATTGACTTTATCTGCATTGAGGCCATTCTGGACCAGTACGACAAAGTCCGCCTCAACGCCTGAACTTGCTCCTGGAGCCACACCATGAAACGCTGCACACGATGCTTGACCAAAGAAACTGTCGACACCATTACATATGATGAATTTGGTGTCTGTAGCGTCTGCCGGCAGGTTGAATTCAAGAAAGAGAAGATCGACTGGGAAGAACGAGGCCGTCAATTGACAGCCATTGTCGACGAACACCGTGGAAAAGGCATTTATGACTGTATCGTGCCCTACAGTGGTGGCAAGGACAGCGTTTTCCAGCTCTGGTACATCGTCAAGAAACTCAAGCTCAAACCCCTTGTGGTCCGATACAACCACTGGGGCTACCGTCCGCTGGTTGAAGAAAACAACACCAAGGTCTTCAAACAACTCGGTGTGGATGTGGTCGAGTTCACTCCCAGCTTTCACGTTGTCCGGGAGCTGATGCTCGAGTCGCTCAAGCGACGCGGTGACTTCTGCTGGCACTGCCACACCGGGATCTACGCCGGTGTCATGCACATGGCATTGCGCTTTGAAACGCCACTGCTCTTCTGGGGTGAATCCACCGCCGAGTACCACTCCTGGTACACGTTTGAAGAAATGGAAGAGGTCGATGAGAAGCGTTTTAACCGACTGATGAATCAGGGCATGACTGCCGACGATATGTATGAATTCCTGAATGGACGCGTCGACCGCCGTGATCTGTGGATGTTCGACTATCCGAAGCGCAAGGATCTGCTCAAGCTGCGCGTACAGTCCATCTGTCTGGGCAATTACATTGAATGGAACACCAAGGCTCAGGTCGAAATTATCAAACAGGATCTGGGGTGGAAGGGTCAGCCAGTCGAGGGCGTCCCGCCACAATACGATTACGAGAAAATCGAGTGTTCCTTCCAGGGCATGAGAGACTATGCGAAGTTTATCAAGCGAGGCTACGGACGGGCCAACCACCTGCTCAGCATCGACATTCGCAACAAGCAGATGGATCGAGAGACCGCGCTTGCGCTTGAACAGGAATTTGACGGAAAACGCCCGGCCTCCATCGACTGGTTCCTCAACATTCTGCAAATCACTGAAGACGAATTTTACGACCTTCTGGAAAAGCATCAGGTACACCCGTGGAAGTTTGATCGCGCCAGCGTTGAAACGGGCCCGGTCCTGCCCGATATGGACAAGTGGGACACCACGCCCATCGACAAACCGGTCGGTCCGGCCAAGGACGAAAGTGGCAAAACGGTCAAGTATGTATGATTGCCATTGTTGATTACGGCATGGGCAATGTTCGGTCCCTCTCCAACGCATTCGAGTACCTTGGAGAGGATGTCATCGTCACTGACGATGCAACGATCATGGACGATGCTGACCGAATCGTTTTGCCCGGTGTAGGCGCCTTTGGGGACGCCATGCAAGCCATCCATCAACGCGGACTTGTCGAACCCCTGAACAGGCAGGTACACCAGCACAGAAAGCCATTGCTGGGCATTTGCCTGGGAATGCAGCTGGTGGCTAATGAGAGCCTGGAACATGGTCATCACCAGGGGCTGGGATGGATTGACGCCAGGATTGTGCGTCTGAATCCCGCCCCCCCGCTGAAGGTCCCGCATGTGGGCTGGAACTCCCTGGACTTCCCTGAACAAGACTGGCTGTTTGAGGGGATACGAAAAAAGGAGGCCAACTTCTATTTCGTACACAGTTTCCATATGGTGTGTGCCAACAGCGAGGATCGGATCGCCACGACGGACTACGGCACAGATGTCACTGCCATTGTTCGCCGTGACAATATCGTGGCCATGCAGTTTCACCCCGAAAAAAGTCAGGACAACGGGCTGCGTCTGTTGCAGAACTGGGTGAACTGGAGGGCTTGATGCTAAAAAAGAGAATCATTCCAAAATTCCTCATCCGGGGCGGTCGTCTGGTCAAGGGCGTCGGATTCCTTCACAATTTCCGCGAGGCAGGAAACCCGGTGTCGACCGCCAAGGTCTATGACGCTTATGGCGTTGATGAACTGATGTTTCTTGACATCGACGCCACACTTGAGAATCGTCAGACCACAGGCAGTATCATCGAGCGAGTGTCCGAAGAGGTCTTCATGCCATTCACCGTGGGTGGTGGAATCCGGACGGTTGAGCACATCGCGGATCTGCTGCGTAGCGGCGCTGACAAGGTATCCATCACATCGGAAGCTGCACTGAACCCCGAATTCATCCGTCAATCCGCATCGCGATTTGGCGATCAGTGCATTGTGGTTGGACTCGATTACGCACGATGCGATGACGGCAGAATGCGACTGTTCACCCACGGCGGCACCCGCGCCACGGAACTGGATCCGGTTGATTACGCGCTTCGCATGCAGGACAACCATGCGGGCGAGATCTTGCTGTGCTCGATTGACCGGGACGGCACGATGTCCGGCTACGATCTGGACATGATTCACACGCTGTCCGAACAACTCGACATTCCGTTGATAGCATCCAACGGAGCCGGTACGCTTGATCACTGTGCGCAAGCCCTCGAAGCAGGAGCCTCAGCGATCACGATCAGCAGCATGTTCCTGTTTTCGGATCATAGCCCTATCAAGGTCAGAACTTATCTGGCAACCAACGGAATTCCTGTGCGCTCGCAACAAGGCAGTCACAGTTAAGCCACATGCGACGACAACAATGTACTGATGCCGGAGCCTGACCGTTTTCATGCGTGACTCAGCCCCCCCTTCGCGTTGCGAGCACTGGTCTGACTGCGCTTGCGAAAGGCAAGTCTGGCGACCCGTCTTTCAAAGGACGCTCACACGCCCGGATGCTCTGGCTCTCAAGCAGCAGGCATCCCTGGCCGATTTCCGATGATGCAATCATGAAACGCATTGCCAGCTCATTACCGATCGATCGCCTGGCGGCGCTGCTGGTGCGCCAAACCGATACTGCCTTTCCTGACGGTGACAGCCTCAGGGAACAGGACCTGCTGGCTAGCCTGGCAATTGCGCAGAGCCGCCTGGAGCATTGTTTCTGCGCGGTGAACAACAAGTATTTCTTCAACGGCACCCAGGCGGTTTTCGATCACTTGCATGGAGACCAGTACGCAACCTGGCTCTATTTCGTGTCGAATCAGCTCTATCGAGATGGTGCCCCGGCCAGCTGGTGCAAGAAAGTCTTTCTTCTCAACAAGGCAATGCACGGCTGTGACATCTTCTATGAAGTCGAACTGCCTTCAATCTTTCTGCTGGTACATCCACTTGGCACCGTTCTCGGCAGAGGCTCCTACCAAGACTATTTCATGGTGTATCAGCGCTGTGGAATCGGCAGCAATCGCGATGTGTACCCCAGACTGGGCAGGCATGTGACAATGCGCCCTGGCAGTGCCGTACTCGGCAACTGTGTGATTGGCGACAACGTCGCGATCGCCACGGAGTCTCTGGTACTTGACCTGACCGTTCTTCCCAATTCCGTCTATTTCGGCAACCCTCGTGACCACTGGACACGTGCCAAAACATCTCCGGAGAGTATATGGCGCACATGACCCCTCCCACCCTGACAGCAGCCCAATGGCGTGCCCGCCTGCACAAGGCCATACCTGGCGGGGCTCATACCTATTCCCGCGGCGATGATCAATTCCCGCAAAATGCGCCTCCCATCCTGACTCGAGGCAAAGGTTCCTATGTCTGGGATGCCGATGGCCAACGTTACCTGGACTACGGGATGGCGCTACGGGCAGTCACGCTTGGCTACGGTGATGAGCGCGTCAATGCGGCGGCTGCGGCCGCAATGGATGACGGTGTCAATCTGACACGAGCCACCTGGACCGAGCTTCAGGCCGCCGAAACTCTGATCAATCTCGTCCCCTCTGTGGACATGGTGAAGTTTGCCAAGAACGGCTCCAACGTGACCACGGCGGCAGTCAAGATTGCCCGTGCCTATACCGGCAGACGCTATGTGTGTGTGCCGCGCCAGCAACCGTTTTTTTCGTTCGATGACTGGTTCATTGGAACCACCAACCTCAAGCGCGGCATTCCGGGTGAGCACACGTCCTACACACTGATATTCGACTACGGCGATGCCAGTAGCCTGCAGGCCTTGTTTGACGCACACCCTGGCGAGATTGCCGCTGTCATGATGGAGCCCGCCACCACCATGACCCCCTGTCCTGGATCCTGCCAACAACCTGATCAATGGCCAAAAAAGCCGTGCTCGGGTTGTCCGAACAACACAGGCAATTTTCTGCATCAGGTGCAATCCATCTGTCGTCGCGATGGCGCACTGTTTATCCTCGACGAGATGATCACCGGGTTTCGCTGGGATGTGGCAGGCGCACAGACTTTTTTCGGTGTCACCCCTGACTTGAGCACTTTTGGCAAGGGCATGGCCAATGGCTATTCCGTAGCAGCAGTGGCCGGACGCCGCGACGTGATGCAAGTCGGATCCATTGACATGCCAGGCATGGAGCGCACCTTCCTGCTCTCGACCACGCATGGCGCAGAGATGCCAGGACTGGCGGCTTTTATGGAAACGGTTCGAATCTACCAGA
This sequence comes from uncultured Orrella sp., assembly GCA_964491995.1. Lineage (GTDB taxonomy): Bacteria > Pseudomonadota > Gammaproteobacteria > Burkholderiales > Burkholderiaceae_B > Algicoccus. The sequence continues at coordinate 5,963 of CAZBIN010000088.1, read as the reverse complement.
CCGAGGCTGTGACAGATCATCTCTGGGGTTACGGCAAACGTTTGAAGGCCGGACTGACTGAAGTTGCTGCACGCCATGGCCTGACGAAGAATTTCGTCATGGATGGTCCCGCCATTTCTCTGAATTACCTCACCCTGGACAGCGATGGAAAGCCCAGTATGGCGCTACGCACTTTGTATGCCCAGGAGATGATCCGGCACGGCGTCCTGATGCCCTGGGTGGCCATCTCGCAGTCTCATGGTGACGCCGAGCTGATGCTGACGCTGGATGCTGCCGACAAGGCGCTGGCTGTTTTCAAGAAGGCACTGGACTCGCGGGTTGAGGATTTCTTGCTTGGCCCCGCCATCAAGCCTGTTTTCCGGTCCCACAACTGAGCGCCTGATGAACATTCCTCCATTGCAAACTTTTCGTCTCGACGGCAAGGTCGCCCTGGTCACCGGTGGCGCAGGCATCCTTGGCCAAAGATTCGCGCAGGGACTGGCAAGCGCTGGTGCAAAGGTTGCCGTCGTTGACCTTAATGAATCAAGCGCACAGGATGTTGCATCTACCATCGGCACACAGGCTCACGGCTTTGCTTGCGACGTCTCAGATCCTGAATCTGTTCGGACCTGCGTCGATGCTGTGGTCAGTCATTTCGGTCGTATCGATATTCTGCACAATAATGCGGCCACCAAGACGAACGACCCGCGAAAGTTCTTTACCGCCTTTGAAGACTACTCGCTTGAGACCTGGCGCGAAGTGATGTCAGTCAACATCGATGGTATGTTCCTGATGGCTCAGGCAGCCGGAAAACAATTGCTGCGTCAGGGCGATGGCGGCGCCATCATACAGACCGCATCCATTTATGGACTCGTCGGTCCCGACCCTCGCATTTACGAAGGATCCGAGTATCTGGGTGGACCGATCAATACTCCGGCTGTCTACGCAGCTTCCAAAGCGGCCGTTGTCGGATTGACAAAATGGCTGGCAACTCACTGGGCCCAGTCTGGCATCCGGGTGAACTGCATCGTGCCTGGCGGCGTATCGAGCGGTCAGAACTCTACATTTTCCGAACATTACTCCAGCCGTGTGCCCCTTGGTCGCATGGCCCGATCGGATGAAATGGTGCCCACACTGCTCTATCTGGCCTCAGACGCCTCGAGCTACGTCACCGGCCAGGTTCTCGCAGTCGATGGCGGGTGGACATGCTGGTGAGCCGATTGCGGATTGATCCATTGTGCCTTTCCCCCGAACGCAACAAGCCTCGCCCAGGCGACCTAGTTGCGTAGCAATCTTCAGGAGAGTCCGTCGGATCGGGCCGCGAGAGGATAGCGAGTACGTCTTGTACGTTCCTGGCGTCGAGTCAGGACGTCAAATCATTTGTTCAAGGTGCGATCTTGAGAACCCGCATTTCGGTTCGCAATCTCATGTGCGGTTTAAACACCAGGTCTTGCCGTCAGCCATCCGCACGGACTCGTGACGAGATGGCTCAAGACCTCACTAAAGCTCTGCCAATCAGATAGCTGCAGGAGAAGCGCTAGCGTGAAAGTAGTTCCGTTAACACCATGAATCTACATCCTGCTCTTTCCATGATGGGCGTATGGGCGTTGTGCATCGTCGCGTACTCACTGCTGCCCTTTCAATTGCTTCTGCGCAATATCTCATGGCAGGGTGTCATCATTTTGATCGGCTTCATTGGCGCTTACGTCATCGGTACGCTGATCGTGCCAACGGAAGATAAGGTGGACGCCACTTCAGACGTGCAACGGCTGGATTCAACTTCCACTGAAACCTGGCTCAAAGCCGCATCTCTGGCCGCCTCATTGCTGCTGCTGATGGACGCCACGGGCAAATCGTTATTCGATCTGGCGGCTAGCTACGACTTGCGCTCACAGACTGCCGACGCTTTGCTCCACGGTGAAGGCTCCATATCTTCCACATGGTTCAAGCTCGCGTTTCTGCTTTATCCCGCAGGGTATGTCTATCTCGCTGTTCACATTATGTATGCCGAACAAGTGAAGATCTGGAAGCTTGCCATATTTGGCCTCCTGCCCATCGCTCTGGCAACACTGGCGATGGGCGGAAGAATGCCGATTCTCTATGCGCTGATTGTCATCTGGCTCTCATTAAGGGAGCGCAAAAAGATCGGCTACCCCGAACAGATCAACCCCTACATCGAGATGATCAAGGAGTGGATCAAGCCGGCTCTCTGGATTCTGGCTATCGGCCTATTGTTCTACTATTTCGCAGTGGTATTCATCGTACGCGCCGCTGTCGTTGGTGGGGCCATGGAGATGTTTGCAATCGCTGAAGACGTCTGGGGTGTCGGATTCTTTGGCTATGGATCACAATTTCTTTTCAGCGTGCTAGGGGAAGACCTCACCTATCTGTTTTTTATATTTTCGTGGTATTTCCTGCAAGGCTTTGTCATGAGCAACTATATATTCTCTGCTTATGAGGGTCCGGCACAAATGGGGGCATACGGCCTTGATCTGATGTCCGCCGTGATCAGACGCCTCGATCCACAAGGCCTGGCGGAAGGGTTCAATGCTCTCCTGGAGCTGGGAACCTATGGATTCTTCCCCTCCGCGTGGGGAACTCTGTATGTGGACTTTGGATTTTTTGGTCTTATTTTTTGTGTGACCTGGGGGCTTTTTAATGGACTTTGCTATCAGCGCATCGTGAATCAGCGCAGAATGAGATGGCTGATGTTTGGTCCTTTCGTCAGCCTCGGAATTTTCTTTAGCGTGATCAATACCCCTTTGGGATTTTCCAACGGTTTCATCACCTATTTCTGGCTGATGTTTGCATTTCTGTGGCTCGGCCGCAACCAGGACCAAGACCAGGACGGTGAGTCAACCTCACCTTCCGGATCTCCGTAAACATGCTGAACAAGCATGTCATGACGTGTTTGTGGGCGACTCCTGGCAATATGCCACACGTGCCCCGAGTATGCAGAAAACAGGCCTTCGTAATCAGAAATACACTGGATGCTGATGCAGCTGCGTGGACACGGAAGTTTCAAAAGACATGTCGCACAACAACTTTTCTCGCGCTTCTGGTTCTGAGTGGAAAGATTCGAGCAACTCGCGTGAAAATGACAGATAGACTGAGAATGCATTAAAAACGATCAGGCCGGGTGCTAACGCTGAAAACCTTTCGGAACTTGCAGATTTCACGAAGGCAAACGGTTTCATTATTATTTTTGGAGGTTTTGTGAACATCAAGAATTTTATATATTTCCATGTTTTCCCGCTGATAAACAGAGTATTGAGACCCATATCGCTCAAAATTGCCACAACCCGTACGCCCAACAGGAATTTTGAAGAGTTCTTTTTGCATCTGAAGAAAAACAACTATCAGATCAAGACCGTTATTGACGTCGGAGTCGGTCAGGGAACTCACAGCCTGTACCGCGGGACGACCGGTGCGGAGTACATTCTCGTGGAACCTGTGCCAGACTCCAAAAAAGTGGTCGCCAAAATTGCAGACCAGCTGAAAGCAAAATTCTTTAACGTTGCCGCTGGTGATGTTGATGGGATGATCGAGTTTAATTTTCATGACGACGTCACAGGATCATCCATTTACCGTCAGACTGAAAGTGATGAGCGTCTGAACGGCAAGCTTATCAGCGTACCGATGCGTCGTCTCGACACTTTACTGGCGGATGGGGTCAAGTCACCCTGTCTGTTAAAAATTGACACGCAAGGGGCAGAAATCAATGTCCTGAAAGGGGCGACAAATATATTGCCCATGATCGACATGATTATCTGTGAAGTTTCATTCCACCAGTTCCGGCACGGCACCCCCGAGGCTGGCGAGGTGGTTGCTGAAATGGCAAAGTGTGGCTATGTTCTTTATGAAATTCTTGAAGGCCATTACCGACCACTTGATAATGCACTTGCACAGGTCGACATGGTTTTTGTCAGAGAGACATCTCCTCTGAGAAGTCAGAAGTCGTTTTTCACCGAGGCTCAGGTTGATAGCTATATCAAGACGGGCGCAACACATTAATCATCAATTCATTCGAGATTCATCTCTCAAGACAGGCAACCGTTATTGGAAGCGCCCGTCGGGCGCAGCGCTTCAGACTCATTGACC
>CAZBIN010000088.1:0-1873 GCA_964491995.1 uncultured Orrella sp. | reverse complement strand
TGGTGCCTTGCCACTGAAAATGCAAGGGATGCTGCACGCGCGTAAGGCAGAGCACATGACGTCAGGACGATCAGAGAAGCTTTATGTTCATCGCTATTATCAAGCTGCTGGAAGTGCTAGCCCGTTCGATGTTCATTCTGGCTACCAGTTTTACGCTTCCAATCGAAGAAGCAGGAAAATTTGGAATCATAGTCACCGTCATAAGCCTGTTTTCCTTCGTCATCAGCTGGGAACGGTATATTGATCTGCAGCGAGTTGTTGCCGGCGAGGACAAAGTCTCATTTGATCGCAATGTGCTCGACACCATTCAGTTTTTTATCTTCAACTATGCCATTTTCCTGCCCATATTCATATTTTTTCTGGGAATCTGGGTTGACCTCAGCTGGCCTCTGATAGCCCTGTGCGTTCTGATTCTTGTTGGAGAGCAGGTCAGTCAACAGTCCTATCTGATAGCGCTTTTAAACAAAGTCTACAAAGTATTTTTGTGGATATTGCTCGCTCGAAGTCTGGTGCTGTTAATCAGCGTTCTCGCCTTCATCCTGATCAATAATGGATCGATTGATCTCGACTATGTTGCATGCGCCTGGGCTGCGACTTCACTGGCAACTGTCATGGTCATATCCACGATGTGGAAATTCAAGACAGATCACGGCAGACACCAGAATTCATTTTCTTTCAAAGAACGCATCTTCAAACAGCACAAAGCGAGTCTGATCCATTTTTCAATTGGCTTGTTGTCCGTTCTTGCGCTTCAGTTTGACCGGCTTGCAGTTGGAACGTTGCTCTCCTTTACTGATGCCGGGATGTATTTTCGTAATGTCATGCTTGCCGGTTTTCTTCTCCAGTTTGTCAACATTGCCTGCTACAACCGGATGATGCCAACGCTGCTTGCCATGGGCAAGCAAGGAGAGCATCAAAGGCAGATTCGTTGTGCAATGCGTGAGCTGGTCAAGACATTGACGGTCTGTGTGCTCGGAGGCCTGGCTTTGCTGGTGCTGGACAAGGCATCGGGCGGCGTGTTGTTTGAACGTTACGCATTGAGCTGGCTGCTGATCGTGCCTTTGTTTTGCGCCGTGTTCGTCAGAACATCTGGCGACTTTGGCGCTTTGATATTGCATAGCCGGCATCGCGAGAAACGGGTTCTCGCTGCGCAAGCCATGAGCGTCTGCGCGGGGCTGGTGTTACTGGTCTTTTTTGCCCCCCGATTTCAAGCCTTCGGGGTGGCCTTGGTCGCACTGTGCACTGCATTTCTCTACGCGACAGTCACTATAATTTTTGTTAAATCTCTTTTAAGAAATCAAAGCATATGATTGATAGTCCGAAGCACAAGGGATCCGTCCTTATCTTCACTATCCACAGGGTTGAGCCGTGGTGGGCTGAAGTGGGTCGAAGCTTGGGGTTTGAGCAAAGCTTCACCGTCTCTGACATCAGGGGAGATGGCACCTATTGCCTCGCAGACGATTTTTACGCTGCCTATCCATCAAGACTCAAAGGTGCGGGACCGACGCATTTCTCGTACGAAGAGATCACAGACATTATCGCGCGCTGCCGCCTGTTGCGCTGGCTTCCCGAAGGCCAGGCAAAGGCCATGATCCTGGCCATGGCAGATGCGCAAGTGAAAGTACTCGACGATGCAAAGCCCGCGCTGGTGACAGCGTTTCCAATGGATCGCTATGTGTCTGACGTGCTCGAACGGTTGTGCGTTGCGCGCGGTGTCCCCTTTTATGAACTGACAGCAAGCGCCGTGCCGGGGATGTCAATGCTCATGATTCGTGGTCAGTTGGTGACTACCAGAGAGTCGCCCGATCCCGCGCTGGTTGAAAAGGTCATCGATGAAATTGCTGACCCCCTGTTTGCTCCGGCTTATGTTGAG
>CAZBIN010000087.1:0-11260 GCA_964491995.1 uncultured Orrella sp. | reverse complement strand
GGGTTGTTCAGGTAGACGTACTTTTCAGAGGCTTCAGCAACCGTCAGTCGCTCCGGTGGCCGCAGACTCTCCGCGTACTTGCAGACGATCTCCCCGAACGAGTTAAAGTGTTTCTTCCGCGTCTTCAGACGTGCTTGCGTCTGACCATTCGCCTTCTGTTCTGTTGGAGTCATTCCTAAATCGCTCAATAAGTGAATCTGCTAAATCATTCAGTACGCCGTCTGTCAGGCCTCGGATGATGTCTCGCTGCTGATCCGTCAGGGTTGTCTGCCGCTCTACCTGATCCTGCATAAGCAGGATGGACATACGTAACGTCTTGAACATCTCACTCAGCTTTTCGATGACGTAGGTCGTGCGCCACAGGTCGCCTTGGTCCTCTTCAAACTTCAGCCTGGCGTGCTGGCCTGCCCAAAACTCTTTTGTCAGGCTCGGCGGCAGGTCTTTGGGGGACATCTTCTTGATTACTTCTTCGATGTCACCCTGCGGAGCTACCAGAAGGGCTGCGGCATCGGCCAGTTTGTAAATGGGATACCCCATCCGTTCACCACAGGGTTCAAGGTTGCGCAGCCTTCTCGCTACCTCCCTGTTGTCGCTGTCGAAGATGGTGCTCAGCTGGGAAAGGCTACACCCTTCGTAGAGGATGGCGCGGGTTTCATCGTCGTTCATCCTGGCGCCAAGGCCTGCGGCTTTAGGTTTACGCATCCTCGCCCCCGTTCTCGCGGCTCAACACCCTATTGTTGTTATCAAGCGCCTGCAAACCGCGCTCCCGTTGAATCTGAAAGAACCGTTCATGGACCACGTGGTCAATGACGATCATGTTCCCCAGTTTGTACGTGGTCACCGGAAAGCGCCCTTCCGCAACCGCCTTATATGCAGACCGCAAAGTCAGGCCGTACTGGTCGTGTACGTCCTTCAGCGGTACCCAATCTCGTTTGTCGCTCATGCCTGCCGCTCGAATCCTTGTATCTTCGTCCGTGTGAAAACTCTCTAATGACTTTTAGGCTCGCCTTACTCAACAGCATGTTGAACGCTCTTGCCAGCCTAAAAGTGCGATTTTGTGCAATGAGGATCACTTTACCACGTTTTGCTGCTTCTTGCGAATGTCCTTCAGGTACTGAAATAGTGCTTCCTGTAAATCCGCTTTAGTTCGCAAGGCCTCGACCACTGTTTCGTCTACCGTCCCTTTGGTAATAATGTGGTGCAGCACAACGAGCTCTTTTTGCCCTTGTCGATCCAATCGCCCGATAGTCTGCTGGTATAGTTCCAGCGACCAGGGGATGTCGAAAAACACGAGATGGTGTCCGCCGTATTGCAGGTTTAATCCATGACCAGCGCCTTGCGGGTGCATAAGCAGCATCTGGATTTTGCCCTTGTTCCACGGCTCAACCGCCTTGCCGTCGGCATCCATTACCACCGCGTGCGGGAAGGCCTGCTTCAGTCGCTCCAGAGAAGACTTGAACCAGTAGGCAACCAGTAGGGGGCGGCCTTGTGCCTCTTCAACAATTTGCTGAAGCTCTTCGATTTTCTGATTGTGGATCGGATGGGTGTTTTTGTCCGCGTCGTAGATGGACCCACTGGCAAGTTGCAGCAGCTTGCTCGACAGCGCAGCCGCTGTCTCTGCCTCAATGACCGTGCCATCGTCGAGCTCTATCAGGTAGTCCTTTTCAAACTGCCTGTAGAGCTCTCTCTGCTCAGCATCAAGCGTAACATAGCGAGGGTTAAAAACCGGCTCCTTCATGTCGAGGTAGTCTTCGCTTTTGAGGGTCAGGCATATGTCACTGATCTTAGCCGCGATCTCCTTGTCAGCATCTGGCCTAAGCTTATAGGAAAAGCCGTTATAGGACTTAACGAAGTACCGGTCACGGTAGTGTGTAATGCGCTGCCCAAGGCGTTTACCGCCGTCCAGGAGGTACATCTGCGCAAACAGGTGTTCGTAGGTCTCAGCGGCCGGTGTAGCAGTCAGCTGGTGCATCCTCTTGATGTAGGGGCGCACTGCGGTAAGGGCTTTGAAGCGCTTGGTTGAACTGTCCTTGAAGGCGCTGGACTCGTCAATGATAACGCAGTCATACGGCCAGTCGCGCCCCCAGGCTTCTACGAGAAACTGAATCTGCTCACGATTGATGAAATGGATACTGGAAGGGTTACGCATGGAGGCTTTGCGTATTTCCTTCCTCGACGCTATCCGGCGTGCCTTGTCGATTTTAGCCTTGTTGGCCTTGACGTAATCGTTGATTATCTCACGGGTTGATATGGGGTCGAGATCGGGGTCAAACCCCTGCCGGATGGCTTCGGCCTTGGCAGCCGCTACGATGGGGGCGCGGGCCTCCTGACCTGCCTTACGCACGGCTTCTTTAAGGTCTTCATCCCGAATATGCGCCCAGGACAGACAGGCCACGTGCTCCCACAATCCTACCTCTGTCGGCCAGGTTTGGTTGACGACCCTCAAAGGGCCGATCACCAGACACTTCTCGAACTCAAAGTTATCCATGAGATCGGAAAGCAGGGTCAGGCTGATAATGGTCTTCCCGAGGCCCAGGCCAACGAACAAGGCGCTGAACGGGTTTTCTTTCAGGAAGGGTACCGCCAGTTCGGATTGGTATGCGTGCATGTGAGACCGCTTCAGCTTCACATTGGCAAAACGGTCTTTCAGGTAGTCATCAAGTTTTGTCATCGCAGGATCAGGTGTGCGTACTCCAGGCTGTCGCACACATAAACGTTAGCCCCGTGATCTCGCAGCTCCTTGATGCGGTGTTCCTGCTGCACCGAAGGCTTCTCGCCGCGGCGCTTAAATTCGATGAACACAACCCTGCCACCGCGGATGAAAAGACGATCAGGAACGCCACGTTTGCCAGGCGATACAAACTTCATCACCAGCCATCCGTGCTTTTTAGCAAAGTCGATGGCGTCTTTTTCGAGCTCGCTTTCCAGCTGTGGTGCGACAACAACATCATCAGCATCATAGGTATCAAAATCCATATATTCCTCTATTTCCTGTAAAAAATTGCTTCCCATCCTTCAGCGCCAAGGGGCATGCCGTCGGTCCATGGGAGTGCTTCAGTCATGCAACTGCGCAGTTGTTCCATCGTACAATGCTCATTACTATAATCTTCGAGCGCGACGATCTCGTCATGCACATGCGAGACAATTGTAAACCCTTCACGGTGCGCGGCCAGCATACCCGCCTTCAGGATGTCCCTGGCGATGGCCTGAACGAAGTTCTCGACCAGCTTGCCTCCGTGTGACATGGTTCTGCCCCAAACGTTGCTGCCGACCTCTTTTCCTTCATAGCTGAAGTTCCATTTCGTGTAGGTCTTGGGCGTGCCATCGGGATTGAAAAGTGGCCTGCCTGTTTCACGGCTTTTCGACTGGTAGGTCTTCTGCTCGATACGGGGTTTGTAGTAGTACATGAACCGGCCGGAAGGCAGGCGCACGCGCAAGAAGCGGCCCTTCTTATCAAACACCAACGGGCCAACCGTCTGGCGCCGTCCGCTGCGAACCGTAATTCTCACGGCGTTTTCAAGGGCATACCAGAGCTCAACGATTTCCGGGTACTTCTCGCGGAAAACCTGAACCGCTCGCACCGCCTCTTCGCGGGGCATATCCACACCCATCGCCTCTGCATAGCCCCACAGTCCGGTGCGCTTGCCCTCGGCAGACAGGTCACCCCCGCCCAGTCGGTAGCCGCAGCCAAGAACCGCAGGCTTAGCGTTACTTCGCTCCGTCCGGGTGATGTCCTCATAGGGTTTCTTGTAGAGGTCGGTAGCAAAGTCCTTATAGGCGTCCTTGCCCGTGCGAAACACATTAAGTAGCCGCTCGCAGCCCGACAGCCAGCCGATCACGACGGACTCAATGGAGGATAGGTCACAGGTGACAAGGCGCTTACCTTCCGGCGCCCGAATGGCAGAACGAATGCAGCCAACCAGTCCATCCATGTGTTCGCCAACGATCAGGCCTAAAAGGTCATAGTCGTCATGCCGGATAGCATCCGTCGTGGATACCAGCCAGAAGTCATCGGCATCGGGTTCAATTATCTTTGGCGTGCGCGGCAAGTTCTGCTTCTGGAATCGGCGGCCTGCAAAACGATTGGTGCGGCTGGCTCCACCAAACTGAAAACCGAAGCGAAAACGGTCACCGGGACCGACAGCCCTTTCGAGCGCCACGTACTTGGCAAGGCTGGTTCTCGAACTTTGCTGGCGTTTTTGCAGGACGGTAGCCGCAAGAGGCTCAATATCGCCCTCTTTCAGTACCTTCTTTACCGTGTCTTTCTGTAGGTCATCAAACCGGTACCCTCGGTCCTTCAGCCAAGGGAGCAGTTGGGCGGTCGAGTTCGGATTCGCAAGGCCCGTCAAGTCCTTCATCTCGTCAATGAGTTCAGCTTTACGGCGCTCCCCCATCAGGATGGCATTCCTGACAAGAGTCATGTCCAGTGGCAGGCCGCGGCCATTAATCCGCTGATCCAGCTCGTAGAAATCCCACTCGTCTTGTGGCATCGGGTTCTCGCTCAGGAACTCCGCGATAGCCATTTCGGCTACCGTATCCCCGATGCAGTATTCGCAGAAACGCTCCCACTCGTCAGGGTCTGTCAGGATGTCCCGCCAGCGGAAAGGCTGGTTTTTGGTCACTCTTTGCGGCTTGCAGAACATGCTAATGAGTTTTCGGCCTTCAGCAATTTTCTGCTTCTCAACAGGAAGACCGACCTGCTTACCAATATCTTCAAGGGTTCCGGCAAACGACTGGTGGTATGCCTCGACCATGGTGCAGCGCCAGTTCTTGATGGGCGTTTTTACTTTCAGGACACGCCTGGAGATGACGCGCTCGAACTGCGCGTTGAACGCCCTCTTGATGACATGCGGGTCTGCCAGTGCGTCTTTAATCTCTGGCGGAAAGGGTGATCCGTCCTCTTTGGTCCACAGCTTCACCGGACCCTTGTTGAAGGAATAGGAAACCATCAGAATTTCGGTAGATGGGTCGCTGGAATAGACATCCAGGCCGCGGACTTTTAGGTCAATCTCCGATCTTGTTTCATAGTCAAAACTAAGCTCTGTCATACATTTTCCGAAGGTAAAAAGAAGACCGGCCATACCGCACCGGTCTTTAAAAATGCCCCCACGGACATTTGGGACTAACGTTACGCGGATTGGTTACAGATCGTCGTCATCTTCGGCTGTAGAGCTGCCATAGTTGTCGTCGTCGTCGTCATCCAGGTAATCGTCGATATCGTCATCGGAGATTCGGCCTTCACCGAACGGTTCGCCATCGCGGCGGAATCGCACGGCCACTAGGCCCGCATTGACGCGCTTGCCATACTTGGCGTGGTTCTGAAACCAAGGGCGGATCAAGACGGTAATGTAGCAACCGGCATAGATGGTATCCAGGATTTCATCAGGAGTCAGGACTTCGTTGTCGGCACCACGAACGGAAGGCCGACGCGTCTCACGCGAAGATACGACCCAGTGGTTTTCGCACTCTGGTTTTGCCATGAGGTCACCGTCACGGATAAACTTCTTATCCGCAGCAATCTTTTCGGTTTTGTTTTCCTTCAAGATTTCGGCAATGCGCTTGACGATTAAATCCTTGGCTGCCTTGTGTGTCTTTTTGTCGAGCAAAGAGACAACACTGAACGCTGCATTTTGGCCTTCTTCTCCCGACCAGGGTTTGTCCAGGTGAGGATATGACGCTCGCACGTTATCAATGCGGATCAGGCCATCGCTGTAAAGAACAGCGTTTGTTACTTTTGAAACTACTTCACGGTTTGCCATTTTCGGTATTCCTAATATCGGTTTTCATTTTACAGATCACAGGTCGTCAAAAACGCCCTCGTCTGCTCGGTTGGTGTACACAGGCCGCTTATCACTAAGCGGAACAAGTGTTGGTTTGCCAGGCGCCTTAAAGACTACTGGGTCTAAAAATTTTACAGCTTCAGCTTTCTTAAAGCCAGCCCCTCGCAGCAGCTCTTCAGCTTGTGCAGGACTGATAAACGACAGCTTATACAGTTCTACCCAGGAGATGCCCGCGCCTCGAAGATGCTCAATGACTTCTTCAGGGTAGCGAAAGGCTCTTTGGGTTCGTGCCTCGACCAGCTTATGACCGGCCACGGTTTCGCCCTCAATGGCCCTCTTTTCGAGCTCGCGCTCAACCGCAGAGAACCACCCCTCGATAGCGCTTCGGAATGGTAGAAGCTTCGCCAGCTGCTCGCTGGATAGCTCAATAGGCTTGATGAACTTCGCGGATATCTCACCACGGTCCAGCTTACTCATTGTGCTTGCCATCTGCTTGACGGATATGGGTTCATCCAGGTCGTCGAAGCACTCGCTCGCTATGGAATGAAATAGGTCAAGAAAGGCAGGACAAGTGTTCTTGACCTTACAAAACCGGCAGGTTTCATCCCCTGGCTTGCGCGGAGCGTCATGTTGCCACGCTGCTGAAGCCCGCTCTTTCACCCACTCGGAGAACTTTATGAGCTCTTCGCGGGTGGTCTCCCATACGCTGATATTATCACGACGGGGTTGGTAAATGCGTAAAACGATGCGCTGGAAGTCGTACAGCCAGTCCCAGGCACGAAAAGCACCATAGCCGTACAGCAGCAGCTGCGGATTGCCGTTCAGCTCCCCATCAATCAGCGTGCGGTGATCATCCAGGTTGTCCGCGGCATACACCGGAACCCCTTGCCCATACTTCAGGTCGGACAAAGTAAGAACGCCTTCCTGCATGGCGATATGGTCAGCCGTACCGCCTTGCCGCGGTAACGGGGTCAGATCGTCAAAATAGACGCGGCTTTCGACCGCCGTGTCACCAGGCATGAACCGGCATCCGTCCACGTAGTCTTGAAGGTAGTCGAGCATCGCTTTCGTGATCTCGACCTCGAACTTCTGGCCGTGTTCAGTAACGGTTACGACCTCTCCAATCCGATCACCAGGGCGTTCTCCCGTCTTCAGCCAGTCTTCAGCAACGCTATGGGCCACCGTACCTTCCACCGCTTCGTATCCAGCGGTATCGGGCGCCAGCATGTTCGGGATTAGCGAACCGCTGCACAGTAGCCACATCTTGCTGCCCGATGGCGAAAACACGGAGTGATCGCCATCCAGGTACGGCTTGGCAAGAGCATCAAGGGTTAGATGATGTTCAGTCATGCCGTTCTATTTACAGGCTGTCGTCATCGTCTTCGGCTGAATCATCTTCACCTGCAAGCAATGCTTCAGCTGCCAGCACGAAAGCCTCGTAGTTCTCAGGCTTCAGCTTTGCCAGCTCGGCAGCGCCGTGTTCAGAGATCAGCTTTTTAGCTGCTGCGGTGCCTTTTTCATTTTTAACCTTCACGGCAGCGGCTTTCACCTGCTCAGCGGTGAACTTAGGTGCTTCTTCCTTGACCTCTTCCTTCGCAGCAGAAGAGCGACGGGTGCGAGTTTTGGTCTCGGCTTCAGGAGCGTCGGCCTTTGTGGTTTTTGCACCAGCGCCAAGAAGGGCTGCGGTGTTGGCTTCGATGGCTGCGGTCAGGGTTGCCAGGGCTTGTTCGATACTCATGTGGATTTTCTCCGATAGGGGGTGTTGTTAAAAAATTCATTGTCGTACTCGACAAAGAGAATTAGACAACAATTCGTTGTTCGCTGTCAACCATGTCTGTTGCAAAATTGTCACTGTTTAGTAAGATTATACGATTTTGTAGTATTATTGCGTTTGTCAACAACACCTAACATAGGAAGGAAAATATATGCTACCACGATTAACAGAGTTCCCTGCGTGGATTGAAGCACTACCGGCCAAGGAGCAAGGCCTTGCCAAAGCGAAGTTCATGCTGAAGTACGCTGCTGTACTTTCAACGCCCGAAGGCACCATCCTTGCGCTGTCACGCAAGATGGGTTTCAGCAATAACGGACTTTCAACCATAGCCGCACGGGCAACGGACGGCCGCCTGACACTGCGTACTATTAAAGGCATCGAAGCCCTAATTGGTGCTGGAACTATCCCTCGTGAAATGATGGACCCGGAAACTTACGGTGAGTGATCCCTCCGTTTTGGCTATTAACTGGAGGGTTTTATGACTTCACGAATTAAGGGCTTTATGGCCCGTCACGGCATGGCGATGGTCAATGCCGGATACGACATTATACCTATCAAACGGGGTTCAAAACGACCACCATTCTATGACTGGGAAAGCATACGGGCCGACAAAGCTCAGGTGCGCAAGTGGTTGGATGAAGGGCAGGGGCGCAACGGCATAGGCATCATTGCAGCCAATACGCCTGGCGTTGACCTGGACATCCGGGATGAAGAACTGGCCTTATACATGGAGGCCTGGATACACGACCACGTGGCTATGGCTCCGGTGCGCCTTGGCTTCGCCCCCAAGCGGCTACTCATGTTCCGTACAGACGAGCCGTTCAAGAAAATGAAGTCGCAGGTGTACGAAGACGGTGAGGGTCGTCAGCAACAGGTGGAAATCCTCGGTGACGGTCAGCAGTTTGTCGCCTACCACATTCACCCAGACAGCAATCAGCCCTACGAATGGTTGTACAAGGACGGCCCCCTCGTAACGCCTCATGCTGACCTGCCGGAACTCACGGTAGAGACGGCAAAGGCCATCGTCGCAGAGTTCGAGCGTCAGGCAGCAGCACGCGGCTGGAAGCCGAAGAAACGCCTGCAATCGAAGTCACCTGCCCGCAACGTCGATGACGACGATCCTTTTGCCGCGGACACGCAGGTCGCTGACATCTCGGACGAAGACCTGCACGCCAAGCTGCTACGGGTGGCAGGAGCAGAGGACTACGACACCTGGCTACAGATCGGTATGGCCTTGTACCACCAGTTTGGCGGCGTCGAACGCGGTCTTGAACTGTGGCACGAATGGTCATCCTACGCTGATAACTACGATCCTGACGCGCTGGACGAAAAATGGAAAACGTTTGACATCAGCGAGAAAGGTCGTGCGCCGGTTACGGCTCGCTTGATTATTAAGCTGGCTAAGGAAGCCGAAGAGATCGCGGCAACCGAGACGGCCGAAGAAATGGCAAAGCTGTTGCGTGAGGCCAACAATATCACGGAACTGAAGGCTGCTGCCGAGAAGGTCAAGAAAGCCGAACTGGACACGCTGGCCCGCGAAAACATCGTTGGCATCCTGCGTGAGCGCTTCAAGCTGGTGACGGGCCAAGGATTAGGCCTGCGTGCTGCCCGTGACATGGTTCGGTACGAGAACCCCAATGCGAAAGCCTTGCCGCGCTGGCTGGAGGACTGGATTTACGTGTCTGGCGAGGACAAGCTGTATAACCTTCGCAGCAGGGAGGTCATGTCGCAGACCTCGTTCAACACGACATTTGCCCGGTTCATGCTGACCAAGAAGGACTTGCTGGAAGGCCGTGCGCTGCCTGAACGTCGTCCAGTGGATGTCGCGATGAACATCCACCAGATTCCCGTCGTTGACCGGCGAAGCTACATGCCCGGCCTTGACGAGATTTTCACGATTAATGGGGTTCGGTGCGCCAACACGTACAGCGACCACAACGTGCCAGAAGTACCGGACGAGATCAGTCGCAAGGACAAGCGCAATATTGAGCTCGTCAAGGCGCACTTCACGCACCTATTCCCTGACGAAAAAGAAAGCCGCATCTTTCTGGATTACCTGGCCTTCGTGGTACAGAATCCTGGCAAGCGGCCGAACTGGGCGGTGCTGCTGCAAGGCACTGAGGGTGATGGCAAGACCTTCTTTGGCTACCTGCTGGGCGCCATGCTGGGGGCGGAGAACGTCCGCATGCTCAACGCGAAAACCGTCCAGGGGGATTTCAACGGGTGGGCCGAAGGTCAGCAAGTCGTATTTGTTGAGGAAATCCGTTTGCACGGCCACAATAGATACGATGTCCTGAACCAGATAAAACCGCTTATCACGAACGAAGTGGTTGAGATTCACCGCAAGGGCGTAGACCCCTACAACATCCATAACACGTCGGCATACATCCTGGCAACCAACTATAGGGACGCACTGCCGCTGACGGAGAATGACAGCCGATATTTCGTGCTGTTCTCCCGCTTCCAAACCAAGGAGGCGCTGGATGCGTTCAAGGACGAACACCCGACCTACTATGAAGACCTCTACCATGCCGTAAGCGAGTCGCCAGGCGCGCTCCGCGGCTGGTTATTGGAACACGAAACCGGACCGAACTTTTCGGCAACCAATCGCGCACCTGAAAGCCGCGCAAAAGGATATATGGCAATGATTACAAAAAGCGAAGAACAAGCAGCCATTGAGCAGCTGATTCAGAACTCCATGCGTTTCGACATCTCCCGTGAGCTGCTCAATGCAACAGACCTGGTAGACGAGCTCATGGACATGGATGACATAGAGATACCTCAAACCCGAACGATTAATAAGATGCTGTCTGACATGGGCTTTACCTTCTTGAATAGGGTCAAGGTAGAAGGGAAGTTCAAGCGCTTTTGGTCTCAGTTCCCTGAAAGGTTTATGAGGGATGGCGAAGTCGATAACGATGCAATACGCAGGCAGGCGACCATGAGGCTCTAAAAATCACCAATGATATAACTACGCACGGACCCCCGAAAGGGGGTTTTTCTTTGCCAGAAACTTCATAGGAGCCGAATAAGCTATTCGGATTCTATCGGTTCCTGAGAACATACGGAACCTAAATTCATGACTGAAATGGCGACTATCGCGAAGGAGCCGAATAGATTATTCGGATACTGGCGCCTAAAAAGAGGGTAGGGACCGAATAAAACAGGAAAAAATGATATCTGCCACGGGTTTGGAACCGGATATTAGGACCAAATCCTTTTCGGTACCGATTCGGGTCCACGACTTGGTTCCTCTGAAAGCCACTATCCATGGGGTTCTTACTCTTTAGATCCATATAGATCCTAATAATAACTAAAAACCAATAGAGTAGAACATAAAACGTAAATAATTTATATAGACTAGAATAGGAAAAACGGGATTCTGTCGGTTCCCGGTTCCTTCTTGGTTGAATAGCTGCATCCAGTAAAACTCGATGGAACCAAATACCGAATGTCGAACAGGCCGCCCCCTTTGGCCGTATAGTCGGACTTTCGCAATACGCCTCAATACTGGATATCCGTACAGCGTTTGTCGTCCGGCTTTCACTACTGGATATCCGTACAGCATTTTGCAGAACTTCGAGGCGTATCGCATTTCGGTACAGCGTCTCGCAATGTAGGCGGAATATCGGATGGTCTGTCCCCATTTTTAAAAGAGGCCCCAGCGAAAATCGGGGGAAAATGCTTAATCGCGGCTCAGCGCCCT
>CAZBIN010000086.1:9221-11495 GCA_964491995.1 uncultured Orrella sp. | reverse complement strand
ACCAGCAAACGGGACAGTCGACGACGCCAGACCTCATTCTCTTGCCTGAAACAGTCATGACCCGCCTGCCGCATCAAGTACCAGAGGCTGTCTGGAATGCCTGGGTTCGCATTGCGCGTGACCAAGACGCTGTGCTCATGATGGGCAGTCCGATGCCAGGAGCAAATAAAGAACAGTACACCAATAGCGTCATTGCCATCCGGGGGCAGGATCATCCGCAGGCATTGACCAAGGGGCAAGTCTCGGGACGATACGACAAACAGCACCTGGTGCCCTTTGGCGAGTTTGTACCCATCGGGTTTCGCTGGTTTGTCGACATGATGAACATTCCGCTGGGCGACTTCAGTCGCGGTGACTCCAAGCAGTTGCCCATGACCGTTCAAACGCAATCTATTGCACCCAATATCTGTTACGAGGATGTATTCGGCGAAGAATTGCTGCCTGCTGTCAGGCAAGGCGCCACCATTCTGGCCAACTTCAGCAATCTCGGCTGGTTTGGCAACAGCGTGGCGTTGCGTCAGCACTGGCAGATGGCCAGGTTGCGTGCCATGGAATCACAACGTCCGATGGTCAGAAGCACCAACACCGGGATGACCGGTGCCATTGATGAATTCGGACAACAGATTGCCGTTTTGCCTATCCTGTCTGCGGGTTATGTCGACGTTCAGATCCAGGGACAAACCGGACTGACGCCATACGTGCGCACAGGCAACGGGCCGGTTCTGCTTTTATGCACGGTAGTAGTCTTGATCGCTGGCTTGCGCCGGGTCAGAGACCGAAAAGTCCATTGACCGGCCTGAACAGAAACTGGACAGACTGCCCGGATTCCGATTCAATCGAGCGAAGCGCGGAAGTTATGTCCAGCCCGTCAGACCATCAATTCAAAGTCTGAACGACAGAGGGTCAACAACCCCGAGCGTAGCATTCGGCATTTTTCTTCTTTCAGAAATAGAATGCATGAATCTCGAGAAGGCGCAACAGGCATGATGCACGCCGCCCGGGACCACGAGTATCACTCAGAAAGCAACAACATTGACACGAACACTGAGTCGTCACAGGAACAAGCCATGTCAAACACACTCGAGATTCTTGAAAGTCTGGACTACGACCTGCCTGAGGATATCTTGTCGCTGCGCGATGCCGTCAGATATTTTGCGACACGTGAAATCGCACCAATCGCCCAGGAAATCGACCGCAACGATCGTTTCCCGCTTGAACTCTGGCAGAAGATGGGTGAGCTTGGCATTCTGGGCGTCACTGCAAGCGAGCAATACGGCGGCGTCAACATGGGCTACCTCGCACACATGGTCGTGATGGAAGAAATCTCGCGTGCCAGCGCATCGGTGGGTCTTTCCTACGGTGCGCACTCAAACCTTTGTGTGAACCAGATCATGCGCAACGGCACGGAGGATCAAAGAGAGCGATATCTGCCCAGGCTCATCACCGGCCAGTGGATTGGCGCCTTGGCCATGAGCGAACCCCAGGCTGGCTCAGACGTAGTCAGCATGCGCCTGCAGGCCACGCAGGCTGAAGACGGCTGGCTGCTCAACGGTACCAAAATGTGGATCACCAATGGTCCTGATGCAGATGTTCTGGTGGTCTATGCCAAAACCGACCCGCGAGCACATGCCAAGGGAATCACCGCCTTCCTAGTTGAGAAATCGATGACAGGTTTCTCTGTCGCACAGCGTCTTGACAAACTGGGAATGCGGGGATCGGCAACCGGCGAACTGGTGTTCGAGAACGTTTTCATACCTGCGAATAATGTACTGGGGCAACTCAACGGTGGCGTCAAGGTCCTGATGAGTGGTCTGGATTACGAACGTGCAGTGCTGGCAGCAGGTCCTCTGGGCATCATGGCGGCCTGCCTGGAAAGCGTGATTCCCTATATCCATGAGCGCAAGCAGTTCGGTCAGCCTATCGGCGAGTTCCAACTGATTCAGGGCAAGCTGGCCGACATGTACTCAACCTATTGTGCCTGCCGCTCTTATTGCTACACGGTTGGCAAGATGCTCGACCGGACCACCGGTGCCGGTGCAGGACGACAACGTCAGTCACGCAAGGATGCCGCAAGCCTGATACTTTATTGCGCTGAAAAAGCCACCGCCATGGCTGGTGACGCAATCCAGATCCTGGGTGGAAATGGGTATATCAACGATTATCCGGTGGGAAGATTGTGGCGCGACGCCAAGCTCTACGAGATCGGCGCGGGCACCAGTGAAATTCGCCGCATGTTGATTGGCCGGGAGCTGTTTGCACAGACACAATGATCGC
>CAZBIN010000086.1:0-9121 GCA_964491995.1 uncultured Orrella sp. | reverse complement strand
AGCAGCACTTGCCATTGTTCAACCGCCTTGCGAAGGTTGCCCTGTTTGACATGGCCATAACCGCGCACCTGCTCGGCCACTTTGGCAATTCGCACCGCAAGGTCCAGTCGTTCTGCGGTCAAGTCTTTGGCCAATGACTCGATGAGCCTCATATAAAAGCCTGCCAGTGCTTTCTCGACCCTGCGCTCGTGCTGCCAGCCAAACGGATCAAACCAGGTACCCCGCACGACTTTGAAATGCTGCATGATCCCGAGCACGCCTGTGAGCCATGCTCCATAGCGACGCTTGAGCCGATGTCCTTGCGCATCGCGTGCCGACAGAATCGGCGCTGCCAGGTAATAGCTGATCTTGAACCCAGGCTCATAGGTTTGCGCCAGCGAACGCAACCACTGCGGATCGGCATGCAGTCTGGCAACTTCGTACTCATCCTTGTATGCCATCAAGCGGTAAAGTTGCAAAGCCACCACCTGCGACAGTCGCTCTGATCCATGGCATTTCTCCCGTTCAACACCCACCAGACCTCGCATCAGTTCGCCATACCGACTGGCGTAGCGTTTGCCCTGATAACCCACGAGGTCGTCATGGCGCTGCGAGATTTCGAGAGCAAGATCCGGTAGGCGGTGCAATGTGACCTTATGCTCAGGCAGTTTGCGTCGCGCCAACTGTCCCTTTTCGCTGCGCGGATCATGCGCCCACTGACGTCCGACCTCAAACGCTCGCTGATTGTTCGAAACCTGAACCCGGTTGAGCTCAAACGCCTTGCTAATGGCTTCTCGTGAAACGGGCAGCCACCCTCTTTGCCAGGCGAACCCGAGCATCACCGCATTGGCATAGATTGCATCGCCAAGGTTCTGCTCAGCCACGATCTGGGCATCAATGGTTGCGAACCGGTCAACGCCCGAAGCGTCACTCAGCGCCGTCTGACAAGCCTGCAGTGGAAACTCCCACTGGCTGTGATGTATGAACTCAGCGGTTGGCGTTTCATGGATGTTAAGCAGCACGCGAGTTCGTCCCGGCTGCATCAGCGAGCGCGTGATCTGACTGGCACCCACGATGCCGTCACAGGCAAGCACCAGATCAGCCTTGGCGGTATCGACTTTGGTAGCATGCAAAACATCAGGCGCCTGTGCGATCTGAACGTGACTCCAGGTTGAGCCGCCCTTTTGCGCCAGACCCGCTGCATCCTGCGTAATGACTGCCTTTCCTTCAAGGTGGGCAGCCATCCCTAACACCTGTCCGAGCGTGATGACGCCGGTACCACCGACGCCGGCGACGACCAGACGGTAGCCATCTCTGCAATCTGCTAGCTTAGGCTGCGGCAGATCTGACACAAGCACTTCAAGGTCCGCTCGCCTGCCCCCACTGGATGATTCACTGACAGTGCCTGAGTGAGGTGCCTGACGTGGTTTGGCATTCTCCAGCACGACAAAGCTCGGACAAAACCCTTTCAGACAGGTCTCATCCTTGTTGCAGCTACTCTGATTAATTCGTCGCTTTCTACCCAGCGGTGTCTGCACAGGCTCAACCGACAGACAGTTGCTTTTTTCTGAACAGTCGCCGCAACCTTCACAAACGGCCTCGTGGATCACAACCGCATGCGTGGGCTGTGGCAGCTGACCGCTCTTGCGACGTCGCCGCTTCTCGGTGGCACATGTCTGGTCATAGACCAGCACAGAGGTTCCCGCAACTTCGCGCAATTGCAACTGAATGGCATCGAACTGATCACGATGAAGGACGTTCACACCGGGCTCTAACGCAATCGACGAATACTTCTCGGGCTCATCGCTCACCACGACCACGCGGGCCACGCCTTCGGCCACACAGCTTTTGACAATCTGTGGCACGCTCAAACCCTGAGCACGCTCGCCAACCGGCTGGCCACCTGTCATCGCCACAGCATCGTTGTAAAGCAGCTTGTAGGTGATATTCACACCGGCTGCGACCGACTGTCGAATCGCCAGAATTCCGCTGTGAAACCAGGTGCCATCACCCATGTTGGCAAAGACGTGCTTCTCTTGCATGAAAGGTGACTGACCCACCCAGGTCACCCCCTCACCCCCCATTTGCGTGAAAGTGGTCGTTGATCGATCCATCCACATTGCCATGTAATGACAACCAATGCCGGCCAGCGCCCGACTGCCTTCTGGTACACGGGTACTGGTGTTATGCGGACAGCCGCTGCAAAACCATGGCAAGCGCTCCCCGGTTGCCCGGTTCAGCGATTGAAGTGTCTTGTCCGTGTGTTCGATCGCAGCGACTCTGGCATCCATGCGTGCGCGCACATCAGCGGGCATGTTGCAGGCGCTCAGCCGCCTGGCAATGGCCTTGGCAATGATGGCTGGATTGAGGTCTGCTGTGCCACGAAGCAGCCAGTTCTGGGATGGATCGGATCTTGACCATTCTCCGCTGGAATGATCACCATCTCCCAGATTGAACTTGCCAACCACATCTGGCCTGACATCGGCGCGCCAGTTGTACAGCTCTTCCTTGAGCTGATACTCGATCATCTGACGCTTTTCTTCAACCACCAGAATCTCGCGCAAACCCTGCGCAAACTCCCGCGTGATGGAGGCTTCGAGGGGCCAGACGACATTGACTTTGTGAAGACGGATACCGACCTGCCGGCAGATGCTTTCGGTCAGGCCCAGATCCTGCAATGCCTGGCAAGTGTCGCTGTAAGCCTTGCCGCTGGCGATGATGCCAATGCGGTCATTAGGACCCTGAATCACAGTGTGATTCAGGCGGTTTGCCCGCACATAGGCCAGTGCAGCATACATCCGCTGCTCCATGAGCCTAGCCTCCTGATCAAGCGGCGAGTCCGGCCAGCGTATGTGCACACCACCCGATGGCAGATCAAAGTCCTCGGGCAACACAATCTTGACTCGATGTGGGTCAGCATCGATCGTTGCACTGGACTCCACCACTTCCTGGATGGTTTTAAGGCCCACCCAGACGCCAGCATAGCGGCTCATCGCCAGCGCATGCAATCCCAGATCCAGAATGCCCTGAACACTCTCCGGATAAAACACCGGCATGCCGCAGGCCTTGAAAACGTGGTCACTCTGGTGCGCCGTCGACGAACTCTTGGCCACATGGTCATCACCGGCAACCGCGATGACGCCGCCGAGCGGCGAGGTCCCTGCCATGTTGGCATGTTTCAGAACATCGACACTGCGATCGACTCCCGGGCCCTTGGCATACCAGAGACCAAACACACCGTCATACCGCGCCGGCGCTTCGAATAGTCCGATCTGCTGCGTACCCCAGACCGCTGTGGCGGCCAACTCCTCGTTGACGCCAGGCTGAAACACCACATGGTGCTTTTCCAGGTGCTTTCTGGCAGCCCACAGGGCCTGATCGTATCCACCCAGAGGGCTACCACGATAGCCACTGATAAAACCGGCGGTGTTGTGGCCGGCCCGAAGGTCTCGGATTCTCTGAACGATCGGTAACCGAACCAGCGCCTGGATGCCACTCATGTAAAGCTGGCCATCAAAGCGTGTAAAACGGTCATCAAGTGCAACAGCCCGCAGAGCATCAAACTCGGGGCTGGAACCAGACATCTGCATTGTCATTCCTTTGATCAAAAGGTTGACGCTCAAGGCACCCGCGGACGGGATAAGAAACCGCTGGCACCGCCTATGCACCAGACCTGGGTAAGGCGATGGTGCCACTCATCCAGGCGCTGCAGTCCGTTGTGGGTGAACGCTAGATGCAATATTGATGAGCCTATTAAACAGAGAATCAGAGATCAGGTAAAACAGTATTTTTAACGATTAGTATCTTGAAACAAGATAGATCAGAATAAAAAATGACTTTTTAGAAAAAAAACAGGCGAGGGGCGCGACAAAGCGCCTGGTGACCTCTTGCGGACGCGAGGCCACATGTTCGATCTTCAACCAGGCCCACACTGAACCAGTGCAGGCGGGGCAACATCATAAGATGACGGACAACTCCAGTCCTATCGACGTGGGCCTGCTGCCTGGATCAATTGCTCGAGGGCTTGCGTGATCTGTTGCCACTCTTGCTGCGCTTGTGCAACATTGCTGGCCTGCGCGTCAAGCGTCCTTTGTTTTGCGTAATCAAGCGCTTGTAAACCACGTGCATGCCAGAGCGACATCGCCGAGAGCCAGACTGAACCATTGCAACGGGCTGGATCAAACTGCCAGTGTTCGCCTTGATTCGCCACACGAAGCACCAGACCGCAACGACTCTCGGGACCTTGTGCCACCGTAAACAAACTCAGAAGATCGGAAAGTGCCGAAGCGTCATTCGCAAAATAGGAATGACCCAGAACATCATCTCCAAGTGCCGTCATATCGACTGTGTCGATCGCGTCCATCACCAGAATATCACTGCCTGCCTGCCCTGCCCTGGGACGGCTGCCGTGCAGCTTGCGTGACACCGACAGTGCCAGATCCTGATCGGATGTGTACAGGGTGAGGCGTTTGGCAATCGGCTTGATGGTCTGCACCATTTCGGAAAACAATCCTGCATCCACATCTGGCGCCGTAAAAATGACCTGATCAAAGGCAGGTTGCTCGGCCTGGATATGACGCACAGCGTATAGCTCCAGCGCGTCTGTCAAGGCTCGGTTGCCCATCGAATGGCCGACCAGATGAATGCGTCTGGCGCCCGATTTCTGCACAATCTCCTCCAGAAAACGCAACAGATTGCGCCCACTGTGCCGAACCACGGCCGTGTCCGCGATGTAGTCCAGTGTGCTGGCGCGTGACGGCCAGGAGTAAAGTATTGGCAATCCAGGGAAGTTCAAATCGTAGGCAATCTGTGCGGTTCGTCGGGCCGCATCAGCAAATGAGACGTTGTAGCCGTGCACAAAAACAAACGCCTGATCGGAGTCTTGCTGCTCGAGCGTGCGACGCATTTCTTGCAGCGCCTCCTGGCCATCGAGCACTGTTATGCTCATGAGCACCATGTGACGTTCGGGGCTTTCGCGGACTTCAAATGACATTAACGAAGGGCGCTCCACAGCACCCGGTTTGTGTGTGCGAGGCACACTGACATCGACAGTTCCCCAGTTGAACTGACCCCGTTCCCCCCCAAAATAGGTATCGGGTTTACGCGAACCCGTCACGTTCCTGTCCGTCCCGAAAAACACTTTCACTCGGGCAAAGTTATTGGGATTGACCTCACCAAAATCGACGTTAATCTGGTCAATCGCTGGCACTGGTACTGTCGGCGCGTTGTCCAAACGACCGCGCCCCCGCGACAGAGGCTGATAGGCCGCCACCGCTTCAGCGTCCCCGATCTTGGTTGCCATGATCAACAGTCGTTGACGTGCGGACACGAGTGCAGGATGACCGGCACCCAGGCTAGCCTGGTCAACCGCAAATGCTGCGCGTCCTTGTTCAAGAGCCTGCTGGGTCAAACCGGCCCGCTCATAGGCTTTAGATGCCGCTTCGTACCACTGAGAAAGCTCGGGAAAGCGCTCGCCTTTCCACCGGGCCAGCAGTGCAGCACCTTTTTCCCAAGTCTGGGCTGCATCAGGCCATCGGTCTGCCAACTCATAGACCATGGCAAGACGCTGCAACAGATCAAGTCGCACTTCGGTATCCTGCTCTGGGGTGACTGCCAGCGCGTTTGTGATCCTGGCGATCGCCTGATCGAACTCCTTCTGGGCAATCGCGGTCTCGACATCACCGACGAGCAGCAGATCGGGCGCAGCCTGCACACCGGTCAACGCCAGACCACCACACAGCAACAAGGCTGTCACGATTGAACGTTTGAATTTCATTATTAACTCCAGAAACCATCAGCAAAGGCACCTGCACTGCGTTTTGCGAGTTGGCAAAAAACTTTGACGCTGGCTTGAGCGCCAGTCCGGGACTATAGATCCACAACCTTTCTTCATGAAACACTATTGACCTTGCCGAATGGATAGCCCCGCCTGCCCGACCTCGGTAAATGGCATGAGATTCCAGGACACTAGCTGCCCCTGTCCATCGAGCGCGACAAGACGCTCCCCGTCTGGCGCCAGCACCCAAGGCAAAGTCGTCAGAATGTTGCCCCGGTAGGCCCAGTCGACATCAAGATCGTTTTGCAGGTCGACAATACGAATACTGGCTCCATCGAGCATGGCAAGTCTTGGTGAAGCGGCAGCCTGCATAGCCATCAAAGCGGGATTCAGATAAGACTCAAGCTCCCCGGTTCTCGCCTGAGACGACGAAATCAAAGCATTATTTTTACCCAGAGCGCGATCAAACAGCCAGCGCTTTTGCTCAAGATCCCAGACACCCAGCATCTGAGTCAGACTTGAATCAGGCTGCCTGACCTGATATGTCCGACTGAAATAGCGCCCATGGGTCCCCAAAGCCACCTTCGCCATGTCTTCAAGCTGAGCATATTCGCCGTGCGGTGTTGGAAGCATCCAGCGATTCAAAATCTCTCCAGAGGCGACGTTCAGATCAATGACCTCTCCATACCCATCGACCAGACGCACCTGCGATTGCGACAATCCTGCAATTGCATCGACAAATCCCTTCAGTTTTATGGATTCGCGACGCCATTGCCCGGGATCCGAACTCGGGATCACCAGCAGACCGCGTTCAGGAAAGCCCCCCTCAATGACAAACCACTGACCATCACCCGAAAAAGCGCCGGCCAATTCGGGTCGAAATAGCGTAGGTGCAATTCCGATTTCGTCAAACGGGGTGACTGAAAGACTCTCAAAGTCGATCCAGTAGCGTTTCCTGTCCCAGGAAACTCGCCCTGAGGCCTCACCTTGAGCGACTGCATAGCGCGCATCGGGTGAGACCACGATCGAATCAGCCCGAGACAAAGACAAGGGTAATACCTGCCGTTGTCCATTCTGAAGATTCAGACGAATGACGGACTGGCCATCCGCAAGCACAAGAAAACGTCCTGTCGGGTCGTACGCTAGCGCACTGCCGAACCCGTCGCGAACCCGCACATCTGCAATCCCGTCAATACCCAGAGTGGGCTCACGAGCCTGGGCAAGAACGACGGGCAACTCATGATTCACCGCCCTGGCTGTGGGCAACTGACGTCCTTGTGTCAACTCCGCTACACGATTGGCGACATACTGACGCAACTCGTCCACATGAATACGGCGATCGAGATCGATGTCAGCCGCACGAGACCCCAGCCCCTCAAGAACAGCGGCGGTAAAGACGCCGTTGGACCAGCGGGGCGACTCCAGAGCAAACTCCGCGGCGCCAGCCGCTGCAATGATGTGAGCACCGCTACCCACCTGCAGATCCACAAAGACATCTTCCAGCAAAGGTCGGCGAAGATCCGGTGCACCAGGCGCAATCGTGCTGACACGCCGAAGCCCACGCGCACTAACCTGCTCCGTCAACGATTGACCCGCCACCAAGGCTTGCGCCTGCGGTTCAAGTCCGACCTTGGCATCATCATTCTGACCCGCATGGCAACTATCGAGCAATATCAGGCGCGATCGGGCCGGTGTCGCATCGAGCAGACCTTCGATCTGCGCAAAACTCAAACCCCTGCCTTCGGGATCAGAAAAGTCCATATCCGTGGGCGCGAAGTAATACTGCCCACTTTCAGACAGCAAACCATGACCCGCGAAATACAGAATCACCTGATCTGTCGCGCGAGCCTGCGCCAAAAACCTGCGCGCCTGCAAAACATTGTCCTGGGTTGCAGCAGAGTCAATCAACAAGTGTGTTTTCAGGGTCTGCCCAAGTGTCTTCTCAAAGAAGTTGGCGACGTCACGAATATCTTTGGCCGCATAACGCAGGTCATACTGCGATTGCTGATAGGATGAAACCCCAACGCCCAGAAGATAAGTCATCGGTGTCTGAGCAGGCTCTGACAGATGCACGAAAGTCGCCAGTGATGACGAGCGTGCCGCTGTGGCATCCTCAAATGTCACTGTCACGCGGTTATCTCCCGGAACCAGGGTCACGGGAATCTCAACCGTCCCGGTCTTGACCTTCAAGCCCTCTCGCGGCGTCACAGAGACACCCGACAACGCGACATGCAAATGGCCGTCCTGCGGGGCTTTTACAAACAGTGTGTAAATCGGACTCAGCGTCTGAAGCGACGGCTGTCGGACCCAGGCTAGCGGATCTCCATCAGCGTTGACAGAACCTTGTGGTGCCAGGCGACGCACCCGTTGCTCATGGAGCTTGGACAGTGCATCCAGATAGTTTGCGGAGGCATACCCGAGCCGAGCCAGAACCTGGTCTGGACGGTTACGCTCCAGATCAAATCCTGAGAACTCCTGCAGTCCTGCTGCATCCACACGTGTCAGCGCACTCACTGCAGTGCGTGACGCCGCATACAGACCATCCGGCGCAATCAGTGCACTGCCTTGTTCTCCAATCCGGTAAGCGCTGACAATCCAGTCGCCTGTGGCGCGATCATAAATACGCAACGCGGCGTCTGGCATCATTGCGTAGATCCGCTTGTCTCGCTGCTTGATCGCAACGGGTGCCACGCCGTTCGTATCAAGCGTCTGTCGCACCTTTCGCGTCTGCAGATCAACCACGACAACGCCTTGGTCTGTTCCCAGTACCAGATCATTGCCCAACAGATTCTGACTGCGCCAGTCAAATACACATCCAGAAACATGTTTGACCAGGCAGCGAGGCCAGAGCCCGAACCTGAGTGAGATTCAGAATTGACGATCTGCCTTTGCAGTTGCTGGCCCTCAGGAAGGCTGTAAATCGAAAACGCACCTTCAGTGTCTGTGGTGAACAAAAGTGCAGGCAACGATGAATCACTCAATCCGGAACTACCCGCCGGACTTCTCGCACGCAACCAGTTCACAGGCGAACTCAATCCTTCCACAACTGTCTGCGCCTTGCCGTGGGCACAGCGCACGATTCGATCAGACAGTCCAAGCCACAACTCACCGTCTTCGGAGAGCCAGCGATAGCTCACGGACGGATCGTGAACTTGTTCGCACCAGGATGGCCAGCGCTGCCCGATCCATGCCAGCCACTGGTCATAGGGCAGCGGCGTGTGCTGTCCTGTGGCCAGATCCCATCGATACAGGCCTTGCCCGAGATAACGTCTGGGGGGCGCACGATCTCGCCAGGCCATCAGGTCGGGGTCTGTCAGGGCCGGTGAGACTGCGATGATCACCTCCCCCTTGATTTCATCAATCTCT
>CAZBIN010000085.1:0-11529 GCA_964491995.1 uncultured Orrella sp. | reverse complement strand
AACCTGATTAATACGCCCACGGGCAGCCTGCCCTTCAGGACCGAACTGATAGACGACATCCATGCCAGAGCGCACGCGTCCACGGTTGATACGTCCAACGCCGATTTTGCCAACATAGCTGCTGTAATCCAGCGAGATAATCTGGAACTGCAAGGGTCCATCTGCATCATCGTCACGAGCTGGCACGTACTGCAGAATAGCCTCAAACAGAGGGCGCATATCACCCTCGCGCACGCTCGCATCAACGCCTGCATAGCCCGAGAGTCCTGATGCGTAGATGACCGGAAAGTCAAGCTGCTCTTCAGTGGCACCGAGCTTGTCAAACAGATCGAATGTTGCGTTCACAACATAGTCTGGACGGGCACCGGGGCGGTCAATCTTGTTGACGACCACGATGGGCTTAAGCCCGAGCGCCAGCGCCTTGCGGGTCACGAACCGGGTCTGTGGCATGGGGCCTTCAACCGCATCGACGAGCAGCAACACGCCATCGACCATTGACAGAACCCGCTCGACCTCTCCACCAAAATCAGCGTGGCCCGGGGTATCCACGATATTGATGTGCGTACCTTCGTACTGAACCGCACAGTTTTTTGCGAGAATGGTGATACCGCGCTCGCGCTCGATATCGCCCGAGTCCATCACCCGTTCGCCGAGTTGCTGGTTGTCCCGAAATGTTCCTGACTGACGCAGAAGTTGATCAACAAGTGTAGTCTTACCATGATCAACGTGAGCGATGATGGCAACGTTACGCAATGCGCGTGACATGTAATTTCCTTTAATTGTTTCAGACTGATGCATTCCCAGCCACCAGCTGGCTGATTGCATCTTTCAATTCATTTGGCAATTCTGTTGGCCGGATAAGGGCAGTGTCGATCCGCTCGAGCTCGGCCAGCTGCTCAAGCGTGTAGGCATCGGCCAGATCAAATGGACCAATGCGAGTTCTCCGCAGTCCGACCAGATGAGCTCCGACACCGAGCACCATTCCGATATCCTGCGCAAGAGTCCGCACGTACGTGCCTTTGCTACAGTCGACCTCGATACAAGCCTGAGTACCCTCAATACTGACCAGGCGCAAACCATGAATGGTGACCTTTCTGGGTTGTCGCTCGATCTCAATGCCCTGTCTTGCATAGGTGTACAGGGGCTTTCCTTTGTGCTTGAGAGCAGAGGTCATCGGTGGCAACTGTTCGATTTCGCCCAAAAACTGCCCAAGCACGGCTTCAAGACGGGTCGAATCAACAACGACTTCACCCTCGTGCTGATATGTCACCGTACCAGTCGGATCACCCGAATCCGTCTGTACACCGAATTGTAAAGTTGCAAAATAAGACTTGTCAGCTTCCAGCATCCGACCCGCCAGCTTCGTCATGCGACCAAAACAGCAGATCAGAAGTCCGGTTGCAAATGGATCCAGTGTGCCGGTATGACCAGCTTTCTGGGCATCAAACAGTCTTTTGGCTCTTTGCAGAGCATGATTGCTCGAGAGATCAACAGGTTTGTCAAGCAACAACAACCCATCGAGGACTCGTCCGCGTCGATTTCTCATGAAGTTCGGCCTGTTGACTCTTTCAGTCTCTGGTCACACCATCAGGCTCACTGTCCTGATGAGTGGCAATAGCCTGATCGATCAGACGGGACATCTCCAGACCACGCTCAAGCTGTGGATCATGGAAAAAGCGCAGTGTAGGAACTGTGTGTATGTGCAAAAGTTTAAACAGTTGCGAGTGCAACCAACCCGCCTTCTCATTGAGCAAATCTTCAGCAACCTGCTGCTCTCCACCAATCACGGTGAAGTAAATCTTCGCATGTGCATAGTCCGCTGAAAGCTCGACCCCCGAGAGCGTGATTAACCCGGCTTTCCCGGGATCAATCTCTCGCTGGATCAAATGCGCCAGATCCTTCTGGATCTGGTCGGCCAGACGAATATTGCGTCCGGCCGGTAACTTCTTCTGTTTATGTCGTCCCATCAAACCGCCTTAGAGTGAGCGTGCAACTTCTTTGATTTCAAAAATCTCGAGTTGATCGCCCACCTGCAAATCATTGCTACCTTTCAGACCCAGACCGCAGTCAAAACCCGATCGAACCTCCTTGACGTCATCTTTGAAACGACGCAAAGATTCAAGATAGCCTGTCCAGATCACCACGTTGCTGCGCAACAGACGAACCTGGGAATCTCTCCGGACCACACCTTCCGTCACCATGCAACCTGCAATGGTGCCAATCCGGGAGATATGATAAACCTCCCGTACATCGACCATACCGATAACTTCTTCACGACGCTCAGGTGCAAGCATTCCTGAGAGAGCAGCTTTTACCTCATCCACAGCATCATAGATGATGTTGTAATAGCGCACGTCAATGCCGTTATTTTCGGCAAGCTTCTTCGCACTCTGTTCGGCCCGCACGTTAAATCCGATCACGACTGCGCCGGCAGCAATTGCCAGGTTAATGTCGCTCTCAGAAATTCCGCCCACGGCCGCATGAACCACCTGGACCTTGACTTCTTCGGTCGAGAGTTTGACCAAGGCATTAACCAGTGCTTCCTGCGAACCTTGCACGTCCGTCTTGACAATAAGTTGAAGTGTCTGTGCACCCTCAACAACCTGTTCGAACATCGATTCGAGCTTGGCCGCCTGCTGTTTGGCCAACTTGACATCACGGAACTTGCCTTGCCGGAACAGCGCAATCTCCCGAGCCTTACGCTCGTCGAGCAAGCAGATAATCTCATCACCTGCTGATGGCACGTCCGAAAGCCCTTGGATCTCGACCGGAATGGATGGGCCCGCAGACTGGATTGGCTTGCCATTCTCATCCAGCATCGCACGGACTCGCCCAAAACTGGCCCCGGCTAGCACGACGTCACCCCTGTTAAGGGTGCCAGACTGAACCAGCACAGTTGCAACCGGACCACGACCCTTGTCGAGACGTGCCTCAATGACAAGCCCTTTCGCGGGTGCATCAATTTGTGCTTTCAATTCCAGGATTTCAGCCTGGAGCAATACGTTTTCGAGGAGCTCATCAATGCCCTGCCCGGTTTTCGCTGAAACCGGAACAAACGGAACATCACCACCGTATTCTTCAGGAACCACTTGTTCGACAACAAGTTCCTGTTTAACCCGGTCTGAATTTGCCTCGGGCTTGTCGATTTTGTTGATCGCCACAACAAGAGGCACACCCGCAGCCTTGGCGTGATGAATTGCCTCACGCGTTTGTGGCATCACGCCATCATCGGCCGCAACCACCAGAATCACGATGTCCGTCGCCTTGGCACCACGCGCACGCATGGCAGTAAATGCCTCGTGGCCAGGTGTGTCAAGAAACGTCACCATGCCGCGATCGGTATTGACGTGATAAGCACCAATGTGCTGGGTGATACCACCTGCTTCACCTGAAGCCACTTTGGCGCGACGGATGTAATCAAGCAAGGAGGTCTTTCCATGGTCGACGTGACCCATCACCGTTACAACCGGTGCCCGTGGCAGGTGCTCGACCTCAACAACGCTCTCGTTGATCTCGAGAAATGCCTCTGGATCGTCAAGCTTTGCTGCCACTGCCGTGTGTCCCAGCTCTTCCACCACAATCATGGCGGTTTCCTGATCCAGGACCTGGTTGATTGTGACCATCTGACCAAGCTTCATCAGGTGTTTGATCACCTCGCCTGCCTTGACAGACATCTTGTGGGCAAGATCAGCGACCGTGATCGTCTCGGGGACATGAATCTCACGCGCCACAAATTCGACGGGCACGACTTCCTGCTGGACTGCACCCTGGCGTCCACGACGCCCACCAGTCTTGCCACCACCTTTGCCTGCTCGCCAACCATCTCGCGAGGCTGGCTGCGCGGCCTTGGTAACAGCCGCTTTTTTGCGACTCGCGTCGTCTTTCCATCCGGGCGTCGCATCAGCCGAGCGCACGACTTTCTTGACACCTTCCGCAGGCTTCTTATCCACAGCTTTAGGACTTCCAGCCGCCGGCTTGTGCAAGGTACCTGTGATGGCGGTCGGGTCAGGCTCGGGTTCGGCCCTAAGGACCTTCTTGGGACGATTCAGCATTGCCCGCAATGCAGCCGCTTCCTGCTCGGCATGCTCACGCGCTCTTTCACGCACCACTTCCGCTGATGCACCATCGGTGGAACGAACACGGTTCGCCCGCTTAGGCGGCATTCTGCCAGCACTCACTTTGGCAGTTGCCGGCTCAGTTCTCTCCTGAGCCACGGCATCCTTCTGGACTGGATTGGAATCCTCAACCTGCTCAGATACGCTGGAGGCGGCCTCACCCTGCCGGACACTCTCTTGCGTTGCAGTCACTGTGTCGGACGGGTTGTCGTCACCGGACTGTTCCTGCGACACGACAGGTTGCACTTCCTCTTGCGTGGACGACAGCGGTTCGTTTGCAACTTGATCCGGGGACGCTGGCGTCTGGACGGGTGCAGTCTCAACCGAGGGCTCGGCAGAGCCTTCGTCTTGCGGACGCGTCGACACGGCTTGACCATTTTCAGGCTCAGACACAACATGCCCAACGGTGTCCTGCAAGACGCTTTGCTCTGACCGCACAGACGCATCTTCGGCGACCGAATCCACTGCATCAGGCTGCGAATCAGAAACGGTAGCGGAATCCACAACCTGTGTCGCAGGCGCCTGCTCAATGGACTGGTCAAATGACACCGCACCGACATCGGTGCCCGAAACACTATGATCAACTTCTTCGGTCTCACTGGCGAAAGGCTGAGCCGTGGCAATACCCGTCTCGGCTGAATCGGTCAGATCGCGCTTGACGAAGACACGTTTCTTGCGGACCTCCACCTGAATGGTGCGAGACCGCCCCCCCGAATCCGCCTGCCGGATTTCGGTTGTTTGCCGGCGGGTCAACGTAATCTTCTTACCCTCGGTCACACCATGAGAACGCCTGAGCGACTCAAGCAGCTTGGATTTGTCACCATCAGACACTGCATCATCAGTCGCGTTGACGGCCACACCCGCGGAACGCAATTGTTCCAGCAGCACTTCAGCCGGCATCTTCAGTTCGGTGGCAAACTGGGCGACAGTAATACTCGACATAGACTCTCTCTTACATTTCTACCATTTCGCTATCAGCTACAAGCTGACAGTATGGCTTTAATTACTTTTCATCTTCGAACCAGTGCGCACGCGCCGCCATGATGATCTGCGCGGACTTCTCCGCATCAATATCAACCATCTCTGCCAGCTCATCGGTGGCCAGTTCAGCCAGATCGTCACGGGTTGTCACACCCTTCTCACTCAGTCGGGCAACTATCTCGGGAGTCACTCCCTCAAGCCCGAGCAGGTCCTGGGCCGATTCAACCCTTTCCTCCTGCACGATCGCCTCGGTGAGCAACGCATTTCGTGCGCGTGTTCTCAACTCGTTGATCGTATCCTCATCAAACGCCTCGATTTCCTGAAGCTCTGCCAGAGGCACATATGCAATTTCTTCCAGACCCGTGAAGCCTTCATCAATCAGGATGTCTGCAACTTCCTCGTCAACATCGAGTTTGTCCATGAAGTTTGCGCGCAGTGAGTGACGCTCATTATCCTGACGTGCCCGACTTTCCTCTGGTGTCATGATGTTGATCTGCCAGGTCGTCAGTTCCGAGGCCAGACGCACGTTCTGTCCCCTTGAGCCAATCGCCTTGGGC
Source organism: uncultured Orrella sp. (assembly GCA_964491995.1). Classification (GTDB taxonomy): domain Bacteria; phylum Pseudomonadota; class Gammaproteobacteria; order Burkholderiales; family Burkholderiaceae_B; genus Algicoccus. The sequence continues at coordinate 5,876 of CAZBIN010000085.1, read as the reverse complement.
AAGTTCTCTTCATCAACAACCACATCCATCACATGGCGGTCTTCATCGACCACGATAGATTCGATATTGGCAGGCGCCAGCGCACCGATCACGAACTGGGCCGGATCCTCAGACCACAACACAATATCAACCTGCTCGCCTCCCAATTCGTTACGAACAGCAGTAACGCGCGAGCCACGCATACCCACGCAGGTCCCGATAGGATCAATCCGCTTATCGTAAGCAACCACTGCGATCTTGGCACGCACACCCGGATCACGGGCGGCACCTTTGATTTCCAGCAGGCCTTGCTCAATCTCCGGAACCTCGTTTTCAAACAGCTGTTTGATGAACTCCGAAGATGTTCGTGAAAGAATGACCTGTTGACCTCGTGCACCGCGATCAACACGCAACACGAGTGCTCTGACGCGGTCACCGATCCGCAGATTCTCCTTCGGAATCATCTCGCTACGAGGCAGTCTGGCTTCAATCTTGCCCGTCTCAACGATACAGTCGCCCTTATCCATGCGCTTGACTGTGCCCGAAACAATCGCCTCATTGCGCTCAAGGAAATCATTGAGAATCTGCTCACGCTCGGCGTCTCTCACGCGCTGCAGAATCGCCTGCTTGGCCGCCTGAGCACCAATACGTCCAAACTCTATAGGCTCGAGAGCCTCTTCAATATACTCACCAACCTCAATGTCAGAAATAAGCTCGCGAGCTTCAGAGAGCAACTCTTCCCGATCGGGTTCCTGGAGCCCAGCTTCGTCGGGGACGACCAGCCAGCGCCGAAAGCCCTCATGCTCGCCTGTGGATCGGTCAAGAACGACGCGAATATCCGCATCTTCTTCAAAACGCTTTTTCATAGCCGAAGCTAGCGCGTTCTCAAGCGCCTCAAAAACCACTTCGCGACTGACGTTCTTTTCTCGCGCCAGCGCATCAACCAGTAATAGAACTTCGCGACTCATCGCTTTTTACCCTTGAAATCCAGTAGTGGGCTCAATTTGGCTTTGTCAATCTGATCAAGATTGAACCCCAGCCGACGAACCACACCTTTTTTTGCCTCGAACTCGACTGCGAAATCCGCGGTCACACCCGAAGCACCCTCTGGTTGCCCAGAGTCCATTGCGCCACCTGCCCTGATCAACTGCCCGACAAACACCTTCTGCCCATCGACCGCATCACGCAAGCGTATTTCGACGCGCTCATCCATAAATCGCTCAAAATCTGCCCTGGAACGCAAAGGTCGATCAACCCCTGGCGATCCCACCTCGAGCCGGCGATAGTCGATATTCTCAACCTCGTACAACCGCGACAAATGCCTCGACGCCTGCTCACAATGCTCGATACGAACACCATCCGGGTGATCTATCGTCACACGCAGCAGCCCCATGGGTGCACGCTCAACATCGACCAGCTCCAGATCCAGAGTCGACAAGGCGTCACGAGTTAGTTGGATTAGATCTGCCATACCCTTAAAAAAAAAGGGCTGTTGAACAGCCCATTCTGATTCGGCGACCTCACGCACATGCGACCCGGAAAATCTGCTTTTCAGTGCAAAGCCGATCGCCTGACAACATGCGCCCGAGCCCTGCCCTAAGCGACTATTCGACTGATGGGTCAATTAGCTGAGGCATTCAAGCCGAGTACTTTACCATGAAACCGGGTTTTACTGATAGATAAAATCCGTGATTTCTCAGTATTTTGAGGAAAGCTGCTGACAACAACAGAATCCGAAGATCACTCATGGACTCAACGGATCACTGGCTCAGCAGACGAGGTTTCTGCGCACAATTAACAAACCACGCAGAGACCAGATACTTATCCGACGGGTTACCTCGGACGACGTTTCAGAAATGGCAGCCCTGACTCGTGCGCAGACGCGCTTGAAGGCTGCCAATCATCTGACTTGGCACGCGCCCCAGTCGCCTTGGTCGCCTTGGTCGGGTTACGCGACCTTGACTGACCCGCTGTCTTTGCCGCCGACCTCGGGCCCGCAGCTCCCGTACGCCGCTTCGAACCACCCGTACCCGCCGCCGGTTGACCTGCAGAGCGGTTTGATGGACGCCCAGAGGGCCTGCCATTTGCAAAGCCTCCGGTCACCGTCAACACGGTTGTTGCCATCGGATCCGGAATCCCCCCAGGTCCGCGTGACTTTGTTCGACGCCCCTTGCTGGTATCGGCTTGTACTCGCAAGGGCCTCTCTGGCCTGGCAACTCCAAAACCCGGCGGCATGGCATTGTCGTGACTGATCGGCTGGCGCTGACCGCGACCACGCCCCGTCTCATCACCAGAATCACGCAACAGCCCGAGCTGCACCATCAGCGCACTGACAAGGTTTGGCTCAACCTCCTCCCATCGTCCGCGACGCAGCGTACTCGGAAGCACGATATCGCCAAACCGGGTCCGAATAAGACGACTCACGGTCAGGCCAACGGCCTCGAACATGCGACGCACTTCCCGATTCCGGCCCTCCTGAAGCGTGACGCAATACCATTTGTTGCTGCCCTCACCCCCCAAAAACTCTATCGATCCAAACTGCGCGGTCCCATCTTCGAGTTCAATCCCCTCAAGAAGACGAGTGCGCATATCGTCACTAAGATCACCCAGCAAACGCACAGCATATTCGCGCTCATTCCCGTATCTGGGGTGCAAAAGCCGATTCGACAGATCACCGGATGTCGTCAGAATCAAAAGCCCCTCAGTGTTCAGGTCGAGCCTGCCAACCGACAGCCATTTGCCGACTTTCAACTTGGGAACCCGAGAAAAAACGGTCGCACGACCCTGGGGATCATCATGACTGACAATCTCGCCTGCTGGCTTGTGATAAATGATGATCCTGGGCGGCTTGCGCGTCGACATACGAGTCAAAGGCTTGCCATTGATCCTGACCACATCGGTTGAAGCCACACGCTGACCGATATGGGCGGGCTCACCATTGACAGAAACCCGACCCGCAATGATAAGCTCCTCCATCTCCCTGCGCGATCCGATACCAGCCTCGGCCAGCACCTTGTGAAGCTTGGGCATCAGGAGATCGCTCTGGAGATACTTACCCAGTCGCTGATCCGTTTTAGGTGCCTTGCTCAGATACTGGATCGCCTGAACCGGCTCCTCACTGGTATCCGTGCTGACATCGACATCCGCACCTTCGCTTGCTCGCTCACGATCTCCTGAAACGTCAGGGTTATGCGCAAGGCGCTTTTTGTCACCGCGATTTCTTGAGGCAGGCTTTCGTCCCGCACCCTTGACGGCGTCTCTGTTGACAGCACGCTTCGCGTCGGAGACGCGCTCACCAGGCTCGCCACTGCTGAGACCTTCTGACTCGCTATCCGACTGCACCGCAGGTGCCGCCGGGTCCGGACGCCTGCGACGAAATGGCGTGCGCAAATTTCTGGCACGCGACTTGGGCTTTTCAGCTCTTTGCGCATCAACCGAATCCGTGGCTCCCGAACTCACATCAACCGATGCAGCCGGCCCTGCCCCCGCATCATTCCCGCCTGAGGCCTGTTCAGATGCCGAGACAGATTTTGGCTTGCGCGATCTTCTCTGCGGCGACCTTTTGGCTGGCGTGGCAACGCCTTCATTCTGCACTGGCGTAGCGACGACACCGTGGTCCTGTATATCTTCAGTTATCACTTCTTCTCCGAGGGACCGCGCATGGTGTGCGAATCCTTTAGCTATTTGTATGTTGACTTCTATGAATCGTTGGCCCGGATGTCAGACACCTCTTGCACATCGGGTATTTCGGATCTCAGACTGACTGAACCTTCCAGCAGTGATGTTGCTTCGATCAGGTCAGGCGCTTCATGACCGTTTGCGCCGATCGTCCGGGAGTCGGGTGTCACAACCTGCAGCGCCTGACTCCGGGTATCCGGCTGAAATAAGACAGCATCCAGAGCCGGCAGTTCATCAAGCGCTCGCAAACCCAGATCATCTAAAAATTGTCTGGTCGTACCCAGCAAAGCCGGACGACCTGGCCCATCACGATGGCCGATCGTGTCGATCCAGCCCCTTTCCTCCAGTGTCTTGATGATCTGCGAAGAAACGGTCACCCCTCGAATCGCCTCAATGTCACCGCGAGTGACAGGCTGCCTCCAGGCAATAATTGCCAGCGTCTCAAGAACAGCTCTGGAATAACGAGGGGAACGCTCTGGATTCAGTCGTTCAAGGAAGCGCTGCATGGTCGGTCTGCTCTGAAACCGCCAGCCACTAGCTATCTGCACTAACTCTAGGCCTCTATCTTGCCACTGTTGTTGCAATTTTTCCAGCCAAACCTGTATTTGCGCTCCATCAATCTCGTCTGGTTCGAACAATTTTTGTAATTCTGCAACCGTCAGTGGTGTCGCTGTGCACAACAGTGCGGTTTCTACAACGATCAAAGCCTGCAATTCTTCCATGATTTCCTTCCGTCAGGATCGCTCCCATTGTCGCGACTCAACACACAAGCCGAACCATACACAAAAGCGCCAAGCTCGTGGCGACCATATGGGCATGTAGCGACCAGCGCAAGATCATGGAGACTCTCAGCTTCTCTCGCGCTGGCCGCATTAGATTTGCACTCTCCAGCGTTTCTTGCTATACTTCTTTTTCTCAGACGCGGGGTGGAGCAGTCTGGCAGCTCGTCGGGCTCATAACCCGAAGGTCGTAGGTTCAAATCCTGCCCCCGCAACCAGTTTTCTAACAGGTCAGATTCTTCACGAATCTGACCTGTTTGCATTTCTGACCTTGCATTTCGAGGAACCGGGAATCGAATTCAAGTTGGAATACGTGATTCCTGACGTGTGATTTGCCGGAAGGCTTCCAACATTCCCCGTCCCCACCAATTCTATTTCGACTGCTACCGACTCGCATCTACCGTAACGACCCGGTCAAACACCCCGGCGCTATTGTGCAGCACCCCCGCAAGCACGTATCTCTGCGCCAAAAAAGATGAATGTTCCAGCGCATCCCTGAGTGCTGTCGCTTCTTGCGCTTGCGTCAACACCAGAACCGCTTTTACGCGAGGTTGGCGCCGAGCAAGCAGAGACATGAAAAGCTGCCCGAGAAACAATGCGAGCTCTGAACGCAGATCACAGCAAAGACAACCTTGCTGCTTCAGAATCTCATCGGTTGCAACCTGCTGAAACCGTAGTTTGCTCGACCATCCGGGACCCCTCGGCACAGGCGTCGGTGCAACTACAAAAACATGTTCAAGATCAAGCGGATCAAGGGCACGGGGCAATTCGTGCAGCGTCTGCCGCAAACTCTCTGACCGAATGACAAAGACAGGTATTTTGCCAGGCGCAAGGCCGGGTGGGTCTAAATTAATCATCTGCATCTATTCATTTTACCGACGCCCTACTACTGATCTCTTGAATCAGTGCACAGTCGCCCGTTAACTTGACGAAAGGCTGCCAACCCACATCATCAGGAACCGTCGTGAACCGTGCGCATTTTTCTGAATCCTGCTTTAGACCTCGCACTGTCAGTATAGTGATCCATGAAGTCAATTTCGCAACTCTGAACAGGATGAGTTCCCCGATGATTCAAAACGACACACAACAAGCAGTCGACGAAGCTATCCGGTCGCGGCGCTCGATTCGTGCATTCCTACCCGACCCCATCAGCCATCAGGACCTTGAGTCCATTCTGGAAGTCGCTGCCAGGGCACCCTCGGGTTCAAACGTCCAGCCCTGGAAAGTCTATGTCATTTCCGGAAGTCGCCTCAAGCGGTTGTCCGAGGCAGTTGTGAATACGTTCATGGATCCCGAACTGGACAAACAACACGAGGAAGAATACCCCTATTATCCCGTCGAGTGGAAATCGCCCTATATCGAACGTCGTCGCACGGTCGGTTTTGGACTTTACAACCTGCTGGGACTCGGACGCGATGACAAGCAAGGAATGAAGCTGCA
>CAZBIN010000084.1:10144-11849 GCA_964491995.1 uncultured Orrella sp. | reverse complement strand
GTCACGAGATCACGGAAACTGGTCACAGCATCGTCACCGAGTGCCATGTCAAATCCTGTCAGGTCAGCCGAGTTGCGCAGTGCAATCAAGGCAAGGACGGTTCCCATAGAAAACTTGGACTGATGCACAGTTTGCGGGTCGGTGACAGGCCCTAGAACGTCTATTGCACCCTGGTGAACATGTGTCACAACAGACGCGATTTCTCCAGAGCTGAGCTTGTTGTCACGCATGACAGCCTGCAGTGCATCGGCTGCGGGGTGGGTGTGGCGGCAGGAAGCATGAAACTTGAAGGATGTTTCCGCCAGAGTCCAGCGTGTACCCAGGCGGTCAACCAGTTTTTCTACCTGAACACCCTCCGACATTCCAACCCCCATGCCTTGCGCACCTTCCAGGATGTGCTGGGCGCCCGTAAAGCCTTCCTTGGCGAGGTATGCAGCTTGCATGCCTGCGGTCGCTGCGTGTGCCGTGTGAAGCTGCTTGGAGTCTGCGGCATCTCGAAGGAACTCCCACAAACCTGCAGCCGTGGTACCTGCTGAACCCAGCGCGTTAAGCATCTGCTCAGCATTCAGCCCCAGCAGTCTGCCCACAGCAACCGCGGCCGCGAGGGTGCCGGCTGTGCCTGTCGTGTGGAAGATCCTGTAATGAGGGCGACCGAGGAACTCGCCCACCCGGATACCGACTTCATACCCTGCAACGCATGCGGTAATGAAATCGCGCCCGCTGGCTCCGATCGCCTGAGCAACCGCCAGTGCAGGAGGAAACACAACTGCAGCCGGGTGAAATACGGCGCCGTTATGAACGTCGTCCTGTTCAACCACGTGGGCAGCCGCCGCATTGACCATGGCTGCAAAGTATGGCGAGGTGGTGGTACGGCGAACGAAGTCCTCAGACGGACCCCCGTTCGGCGCCATTTGTGTGGCAAAAGAAGCCATCGTTTTGACTGGCTTTGCAGTAGATCCAGCAAGAATCGAACCCATCGTGTCAAGGAAAAGATCTTCACAACGGCTGATTACATGCTCAGGAATGTCTTCGTATTTCAGACCAGCGGCAAATCCTGCCAGCGTGGCGCTCGGATGCAGCAAAGCAGTGGTGGACTCATTTGACATTTTTACTTGCCTCCTCAGAAGGAACGCGGCATACCCAGAATATGCTCTGCAACGTAGGACAGGATCAAGTTTGTCGAGATCGGCGCAACTTGATACAGGCGAGTTTCACGGAACTTGCGCTCGATGTCGTACTCGCACGCAAAACCGAATCCCCCGTGAAACTGCAGGCAGGCATTGGCGGCTTCCCAGGAAGCGTCTGCAGCGAGCATCTTGGCCATGTTGGCCTGCGCACCACAAGGCAGACCCTCGTCAAACAGGCGAGTGGCTTCATAACGCATCAGGCTGGCCGCTTCGACGTTGATGAAAGCTTTGGCGATCGGGAATTGCACGCCCTGGTTCTGTCCGATGGGGCGTCCAAACACGATTCTTTCCTTGGTGTACTTGGTGACGCGGTCGATGAACCAGTAGCCATCACCAATGCACTCGCCGGCAATCAGGGCGCGTTCAGCATTCAGACCGTCAAGGATGTAACGGAAACCTTTGCCTTCTTCACCAATCAGATTTTCTGCAGGAATTTCAAGATTGTCAAAAAACAATTCATTGGTCTCGTGATTGACCATATTCAGGATCGGGCGCACCGTCATGCCATTTTTGACAGC
>CAZBIN010000084.1:3859-10134 GCA_964491995.1 uncultured Orrella sp. | reverse complement strand
GGTCGACGATAAAAATCGACATGCCATCAGCCTTGCGCTGAACCTGGTCCAGAGGGGTGGTGCGAGCCAGCAGAATCATTAAATCCGAGTGCTGAATGCGGGAAATCCACACTTTCTGACCGTTGATGACATAGCGGTCACCTTTTCTAACGGCGGTTGTCTTGATTTTTGTGGTGTCTGTACCCGTCGTTGGCTCGGTGACTCCCATGGATTGCAGACGCAATTCACCCGACGCAATCTTGGGAAGATATTTCTGCTTTTGCTCAGCGGATCCGTGGCGCACCAGCGTACCCATGTTGTACATCTGTCCGTGGCAGGCACCGGAGTTGCCGCCTGCACGGTTGATTTCTTCCATGATCACCGATGCTTCGGTCATGGACAGGCCTGATCCACCATACTCCTGTGGAATGAGTGCGGCAAGCCAGCCCGCTTCGGTCAGAGCATTGACAAAGGCCTCCGGGTAACCTCGAACTTCATCGATCTTGCGGAAGTACTCATCTGGAAACTGGGCACAAAGGCTGCGAACTCCTTCGCGAATATCTTGGTATCTCTCGGCATGCGTTGTCATAGTTGGCTTAAAATCATCGTTTTAGACAAGTGGTACTGTGCCGTACTGAACGACGATTGCCAATTGATGATTTCTTAAGTCGGGCTTTTACACTAGCAAACTTGCCAGCAAGGCAAGCGGGCTGCGGCTTCTTGATGCTAGGGAATGTCAGTTTTTGTGCGTTTGTGGGCTTTTTTGTGTGTTTAGTCGTGCGTTTGTGCGAATCGATGATCGATTGATGGTTATGTCCCGACTTCGATCTCGTCCCATTGAGCGCTACCTCTCAAGCAATCAATAGTCCCAGGTCACGTGTCGTGCGAGCTTCTTGCTTTCTAGCTGGTCGATTCATCTGCAACAAGCCTTCTATGATTTTTTAGAGCGTTTCAGGCAATTGACTAGACTCCCCAACCAGGTCACCGACGAGCAACTAAAGTCGATGACGCATAACCACCAGAATATATGGCCAGCCATTTCGACTTGACCGATCTCCAGCTTATTGTCAACATTGGCGATGCCAGCAGCCTGACGCGCGGGGCGGAGAAGTCCCACCTCTCGCTGCCTGCGGCCAGTAATCGGGTCAAGAACCTGGAAGAGCATTTTGGAACACGGCTTTTTAATCGAAATAGCCAGGGTGTCACGCTCACCCCATCCGGAGAGGCCTTTTTGCGTCATGCACGTAAGGTCTTGCAGCAGATTGACCAGTTGCGCGGTGATATTCACGAGTACTCTCGGGGCATCAAGGGTCAGGTAAGAATATTCGCCAATACCACTGCGATGACAGAGTTCATGCCAGCCGTACTGAGCCGCTACCTTGCGACGCATGAAGACGTCAATGTCAATCTGCGGGAGCGCTTGAGCTACCTGGTGGCCAAGGGCGTCGCGGACGGTTCGGCTGATATCGGAATTGTGGCAGGTCAACCGGCTGCCAATGGCATTCAGTATCTCCCATATCGTAAAGACAGACTGGTTCTGGTCGCGCACCCGAACCATCCTTTGGCCAATGCCAAGGAGGTTACGTTTGCCGATACGCTTGACTATGACTTCGTTGGCTTGTCCGAATGGAGCGCCATTCATGCATTTCTGCTGCAGGCAGCAGAAAACATCGGATATCCCCTCAAGTTCAGGGTCGAGGTCGCGAGTTTTGAGGCGGTCTGCAGGATGATCGAAGCCCGGGTTGGTATTGGCATCGTCCCGGAGCGTGCTGCGAGGCGCTACGCCAGATATATGGACATTCGACTGGTCGATCTAACCGATGCATGGGCAGAGCGAAAGCTTCACATCTGTGTGCGCAACCTTGATGTATTACCCGCGTTTGCCCGTGATCTGGTTGATCTTTTGCTTGAAGATGTACCTGAGGCGGAGCAGGGTGAACAAGGCAAACCGGAGGCGGCATGAGAATCGAAAAACTGGTGCTCGCATCTGGAAATGCCGGCAAGCTTCGTGAATTTGATCGTTTGCTCGGACCGCTTGGCATCGAGGTGATTGCCCAAAGCCACCTCGGGATCGAGCCCGCACCTGAGCCACACTGTACTTTTGTCGAGAATGCTCTGGCCAAGGCGCGCCACGCGAGTCAGATGAGCGGTCTTGCGGCTCTTGCCGATGATTCAGGTCTGTGTGTCCCCGCGCTTGACGGTGCCCCCGGCGTCCTGTCGGCGCGATATGCGCCGTCACAGTCGGGTGAGAACCAGGACAAGCTGAACAACGCGCGCCTGGTTCAGCAGTTGCAGGGGCACGACGATCGGCGCGGATTCTATGTGGCTGTACTGGTTCTTGTTTTACACCCGCAAGATCCATTGCCCGTGATTGCACAGGCGCTCTGGCACGGGGAGATCGTTGATCAGCCTCTTGGTGGAAATGGTTTTGGGTATGACCCACATTTCTGGCTGTCTGATCAAGGCATGACCGTCGCCGAACTGGATCCCGAGGTCAAGAACAGAGTCAGTCATCGGGGCATGGCAACACAAAGCCTGCTCCAACAGATGCGCTCAATGGGACTGGTAAACAGTGAGAAAGGTGGCGAGTCTTGAGCGTTTTCTTGATGGTCCGGGAATGGGGTTTGTAATGCGCTCTCAACAGCAGATGAGTCAGCAGCGATGAGTCAACTCCCTCGTGTGATCCCTATTGTCGACGCCAGGCAGGTGAGGGCCACCAGCGGTCAATCGGCCGGTTTGCGTTCATTGCCCCCGCTCACTCTTTACATCCATGTGCCGTGGTGCGTCAAAAAATGCCCCTACTGTGATTTCAATTCCCATGAAAAGCCATCTGTGCTTCCAGAGCGAGCCTATCTCGATGCACTGACAGCCGATCTCGAACAGGCGCTTCCAGGTATCTGGGGGCGCCAGATGCACGCTATCTTTTTGGGGGGTGGTACGCCAAGCCTTTTGTCCGAACAGGCCATGGACGAACTTTTGTCCATGGTGCGAGCCCGGGTTTCATTGTGGGCAGATGCCGAGATTACGATCGAGGCCAACCCTGGCACTGCTGAAGCCGGGCGTTTCAAAAGCTATGCCAGTAGTGGTGTCAACCGGATTTCACTGGGCGTACAGTCGCTTGACGATGTGCAGTTGAAAGCGCTGGGACGTATTCATGATGCGAAGCAGGCCAGGCAAGCCATCGATATGGCCATCAACAGCGTCAAGCGGGTCAATCTGGATTTGATGTATGGTCTGCCAGGACAGAACGTGAACCAGTGGCGAAACACTTTGTGTGAAATGCGTTCGTTTGGTGTCGAGCATCTCAGCCTTTATCAACTGACTCTCGAGCCCCAGACGGTATTTGCCAAATACCCACCGCAACTGCCTGATGAGGACGTGCTCGATGAAATGGAGAGCATCATCGAGCAGGAAATCATGGCATCTGGATGGGAACGTTATGAGGTTTCTGCCTACGCTCGATCCGGCGCGATGTCACGTCACAATCTGAACTACTGGACCTTTGGTGATTATCTGGGGATCGGTCCCGGCGCCCACAGCAAAATTTCCTTTCCTGACCGAATCATCCGCGAAGTGCGTACTCGCAATCCCGATCAATGGATGCAACGTGCGATGGCTGGTGATGGTTCTCATCTTTCGGAGCAACGCCAGGTTGAGGCAATTGACTTGCCGTTTGAATTCATGCTCAATGCACTTCGCCTCAAACAGGGTGTGGCGGCGGATCTGTTCGAAGCTCATACCGGTTTGCCGCTGAGTCATATCGCGCCCCAGATCCAGCGCGCGATCCAGCAAGGCTTGTTGTCCTCTGATTTCAGCCAAATCAAGGCGACCGACCTGGGGTGGCGTCATCTCAACGCCTTGCAGAGTATCTTTCTCGAGCAGACCCGCTAGGCAAGCTCGACGCATCCAGCCCCGGCGGACCATGGTTGGGCTGCTGTCATGACCCCGCACGGGTCATTGAACGGGCAATGATGATGTGCCGCAGGAACGTTTGCTTGAGCTCGATTCTTTCGACTGCACACACCTGGTGCATATGGTAGTGCAGCAAGCACCACAGTAGTGCATTATGATAGGCGTCTGATGCGCGTTTCCGGTGCGCTCTTCATGACCTGCAAGGCTGGCATGAGTTTTGCTTGTATCTGACCACCGAGTGTTGAAGTCTATGCAAATGCCATTTTGACAAGACGTGAACACATGCGCTTTGAGTAAAACCCCTGAACCGTCAGTTTAATTTTTTTGAACCTGTTTCTTTGAACCAGTCATCTCCGGAGTCAACATGAGCACCATTGAAGACGTTTTGAAATTAATCGCTGATAACGACGTCAAGTTCGTCGATCTGCGTTTTACCGACACACTTGGCAAAGAGCAACACGTTTCTATCCCCGCTCATGCGTGCGATGCAGACAAGCTCGAATCCGGACAAGCATTTGATGGCTCATCGATCGCTGGCTGGAAAGGTATTGAAGCCTCCGATATGTTGCTGATGCCCGATCCCACTTCAGCGCACATGGATCCATTTCGCGAAGAATCGACCTTGATTCTGACATGTGACGTTCTTGAGCCTTCTGATATGAAAGGCTACGACCGTGATCCGCGCTCGCTCGCAAAACGTGCAGAAGCCTATCTGAAATCGAGTGGTCTGGGCGATACGGCTTATTTTGGTCCGGAGCCTGAGTTCTTTGTGTTTGATGGTGTGACATGGAACGACGACATGTCTGGCTGCCATGTCAAGATCAAATCTGAAGAGGGCTCATGGACTCGAGGGCAAGATCTCGAGGGCGGGAATCTGGGGCATCGCCCCACCGTTAAAGGCGGATATTTTCCGGTTCCTCCCGTGGACTCGTTTCAGGATATGCGCTCTGAAATGTGTCTGCTGCTGGAAGAGCAAGGTGTGCCGGTGGAAGTGCATCATCATGAAGTGGCCGGTGCTGGCCAGCTCGAGATTGGCACGGTATTCAGCACACTGGTGCGTCGCGCTGACTGGAATCAGATTCTGAAGTACACCGTGCACAACGTGGCACATGCGTATGGCAAGACAGCAACGTTCATGCCCAAGCCCATCGTTGGGGACAACGGCTCGGGTATGCATGTCCATCAGTCGATCTGGAAAGATGGCCAGAACCTGTTTTCTGGAAACGGCTATGCCGGTTTGTCCGAGTTCGCCCTCTATTACATCGGTGGCATTATCAAGCACGCACGGGCACTGAACGCCATCACCAACCCGGGTACCAACTCGTACAAGCGTCTGGTCCCTCACTATGAGGCACCGGTCAAGCTGGCCTATTCCGCTCGCAACCGCTCAGCTTCGATCCGGATTCCCTATGTTGGCAACCCCAAAGGCCGCCGCATAGAGGCTCGTTTCCCTGATCCACTGGCTAACCCGTATCTGGCATTTTCGGCACTGATGATGGCCGGTCTGGACGGCGTGCAAAACAAGATTCACCCGGGCGATCCGGCTGATAAGAACCTGTACGATCTGGCTCCGGAAGAGGATGCAAAGATTCCGACCGTTTGCAGCTCGCTGGAACAGGCTCTTGAATCACTGGACAAAGATCGTGAGTTCCTGACCCGTGGGGGTGTGTTTAGCAATGACATGCTTGACGCCTACATCGATCTGAAGATGCAGGAGGTCACCCGTTTGCGTATGACCACCCATCCGGTTGAGTTCGACATGTATTACAGCCTGTGATTGACTTTGTTTGAAGGTGGTCGGGCCACCCCGGCCCGACAACCATGAAAGCAGCAGAGATACTGGATCTACTGGCAACAACCGTGTTGTTGCTAGACCGCGACGGCATTGTCTCGCACGCCAATCTGGCCGCAGAAGACCTTTTTGGACGCTCCCGGCGTCAGATTGAGGGTCATATGGCCATTGCGCTTTTTGACGAGGATCCTGCACTGGCTCAGTCTGTGCACCTCGCCTGCGAGGGATCGCTTGAAGGCGTTCGTCAGGTGGCCAGAATTTACCGAACCAGCGGTCCTGGCGAGGTGTCGGTCACGACCACCAGTCTGACGCATCAGCCATGGATCGCGATTATGGAGGTGACCGATCTCGAACACCGCCTGATCGTAGATCGTACCCAAAGGCTGGCCGATGAAATCACGGCACAGCGTGAATTGCTCCGAAATCTTGCACATGAAGTCAAAAATCCACTGGGTGGATTGCGCGGGGCCGCGCAACTGCTTGAAGCTGAACTGCCTGATGAGCGACTGACCGAATACACCCAGGTCATTATTTCTGAGGCTGACCGGCTTCAGGGACTGGTAGACCGGCTGACTGCGCCTGGCAATACACC
>CAZBIN010000084.1:0-3849 GCA_964491995.1 uncultured Orrella sp. | reverse complement strand
TATGTAAAGGTGTAATACACCTTTACATAAGGAGAAGATCAATGTTCACGAAGTCTGTGAGCGTGTCTGTGCCCTGGTGGCTGCCGAGTTTCCAGATATTCACCTGATGCGGGATTACGACGCATCAATGCCGGAGATTGTCGCTGATCCTTCACGCCTGGTTCAGGCTTTGCTGAACGTGGTGCGAAACGCCGCACAGATTCTGACCCAGCACCCGGAGATCACGGATGCGCAGATTTTTGTTCGAACCCGAATCGCACGGCATGTGCTGATGCACAGACGCCAGCACCGACTGGTAGCGCAGATTTCGGTGATTGATAACGGACCGGGTGTTTCGGATGCGGTGCGCGATCGAATATTTCACCCTCTGGTTACCGATCGACAGGGGGGCACAGGTCTGGGGTTGAGTCTGGCTCAGGACTTGCTGCAGCAACATGAAGGGATGATCGAGTTTGAGTCCAGACCCGGTCATACCGAATTCAAATTGATGTTACCGATGGAGTTGCGATGAAACCCGTATGGATCGTGGATGATGATCAGGCCATTCGATGGGTTCTGGAGAAGGCGCTGACTCGCGCCGGCATTGCAAATGTTTGTTTTTCCAGTGCCCAGGAAGTTCAGACAGCACTTCATGATGAGGTTCCGGCAGCGTTGATCTCTGATATCCGCATGCCTGGCAAGGATGGATTGACATTGCTCAAAGATGTCAAACGTGCCCACCCTGGTCTACCCGTCATCATCATGACTGCCTTTGGGGATCTGGACAGTACGGTGAGTGCCTTTCAAGGTGGGGCTTTTGACTATCTGCCCAAGCCCTTTGATGTCAATGATGCGGTGTCTTTGATCAGTCGTGCATTGCAAGAGTCCACCATGGGGTCGGATCAAACAGAGGTTGCGGCGATTGACGGTTCTCCCAGGGCGATACTGACACAGTCCTCCTCTCCAGCGATGCAAGAAGTGTTTCGTGCGATCGGAAGACTGGCTCAGTCGAACGTGACAGTGCTCATTACGGGGGAGTCTGGTAGCGGTAAGGAATTGGTCGCCAGGGCGCTGCATCAGCATGGGGTGCGTTCCAAAGGACCTTTCGTTGCACTGAACACGGCGGCAATTCCACGTGATTTGCTCGAGGCCGAACTGTTTGGGCACGAGCGCGGGGCATTTACCGGTGCCAATACAACTCGGCGAGGCCGGTTCGAAGAGGCTAGCGGCGGGACCTTGTTTCTTGACGAAATCGGCGACATGCCCTTTGAGTTGCAGACACGCTTGCTCAGAGTCTTGTCAGACGGTACTTTTTATCGCGTAGGAGGCGCCCAGCCTGTCCGAGCCGATGTGAGAATCGTTGCAGCAACCCACCAGCCACTCGAGGAAAGAGTCCGCGAAGGGAAATTTCGGGAGGACTTGTTTCACCGCCTGAACGTCATTCGTTTGCGTTTGCCGCCATTGCGCGAGCGTCGTGAGGATATCGAACAGCTTGCAAGACACTTTTTAATGGTGAGCGCAAACCTGCTGGGCGTTCCCGTCAAAAAGCTCTCGGATCCCGCGATGGATGCATTGCGCAAGTTTGATTTTCCGGGCAACGTGCGTCAACTTGAGAATTTTTGTCATTGGCTCACAGTGATGGCGCCTGGACAAACGATCAATCTTGATGATCTGCCGCCAGAAATTCATGCGCCGACCATCGCCATTCCAGGGCACTCGGCCGAGCACACAACGCAGACAGGTCCATTGGCGGGCAGTACAGCGGATGGTGTCCAGAACTGGACCAGTCTGCTTGCGAGCTCAGCCAAGGAGCGTCTTGCTGGTGAACAGCAAGACTTGTGGGGCGAACTGACGCGGGAGTTTGAGAAAGCAGTCCTGAAAGCCGCCCTGGATGTCTGTCGCGGGCGTCGCGTGGAAGCCGCTTCCAGACTCGGCATGGGCCGTAACACGATCACCCGCAAGCTTCGCGAGCTCGGCATGGATCGATCAGAGGCCGAACCGGGCTAAGGCGCTTTTCCTGCCCAGGTGGGCCTCGTCGAGTCTCTAGGTGAAAGAAGAACTCAGAGTTTTCCACGCAAGCGGGCTGCAGCCCGCTTTTCTGCAAGAACCTCTCTGTGGATCATGTCTGAGACCACGCTGTTGGTTGGATTCTCATATAAAACAGCAGGAGGCGCCCACTGTTGCAGAACGCCATCAGCCATGATGCCGATCTGGTCAGCGAGCGCAAACGCTTCGTCGTGATTATGGGTGACAAGCAAGGCAGTATGGCCGGTGTGTTTCAGGATGTCGCGAAGCTCAAAAGCGAGCTTTTCACGGGTGTCCACGTCGAGGTTTGAGAACGGCTCGTCAAGTAGCAGCAACTCAGGCTCGGGGGCCAATGCACGAGCCAGTGCAACGCGCTGTTGCTGACCCCCAGACAATTCATGCGGATAGCGATCTGCGTATGACTGCAAGCCCACAAGATCAAGCATTTCCGAAACACGAGTCTGTCTCTGTTCGCGACCCCGCTTTCTTAATCCGAACCCGATATTCTCTGCCACTTTGAGGTGCGGAAACAGAGCGTAATCCTGAAACATCATACCGACATTGCGCAGCTCGGGAGCCAGTGTCTGACTCCGGGTTGAGATGACCTGTCCATTCAGGCTGATCGTTCCTGCCTGCAGTGGCTCAAACCCGGCGATGCTTCTGAGAATGGTGGTCTTGCCACAGCCTGACTCACCCAGAAGACAGCCGATCTCTCCAGCCGCAAGATAAAAGCTCACGTCTTTAGCGACTGCGAAGAACTTACCGCGATCCTGGTATCCAACAGTGATGTGATCGACGTCAAGCATGATTTATGAGGAAAACAACGATTTTGATTGTGTGCGAGCCAGAAGGATAACCGGGATCAGACCGACCAGCACAATCAGCAGAGCTGCAATTGCGCCTTCCTCATAAGTTCCTCTGGATGCCTCGGCGTAAAGCCATGTTGCCAGCGTCTCGAAATTCATGGGTCTGAGCATCAATGTGGCTGGAAGCTCTTTCATGGTATCCACAAAAACCAGCAATGCTGCCGAGGCAAGGGCAGGGCGAATCAGCGGCAGGTGAATTCGCCACAGAGTGGCGCTGGGCGAGTAACCAAGTAATCGTGAAGCCTGCTCGATCGAGGGCGGAATTCTGGACAACCCAGCCTCAATAGAACCCACCGATATTGCAAGGAAACGGATGGTGTAAGCCACGAGCAGACCACCGACCGATCCTAGGAATATCAGGCTTGTCACCGGATATCCTATCAAAGTTGAACCCCATTCGATGATGCGGTCTGTCAGAAGCAAAGGTGCAAGCAGTCCAATCGAAAGCACCGTGCCCGGGATTGCATAGCCCAGACTTGCGGTTTTGCCAAGCAGTTGAATCCAGGTCTGACTGGTCGCACTCTCACGAACCCGCCGCGTTGCCCAGGCAATCACGAGACCGCCGACCAGTGTCAGAACAGTTGCCACCACTGCAATCCAGACTGTGTTGATTGCAGCAGAAACAATCTGTTCAGAAACATGACCCGCTTCATCAAGCCGTTTGACAGCTTCGTTGACAAGATAACCGGCTGGCATGATAAATCCGATAATGACGGGGGTCCAGCCCAAACAAACGGCCAGCCACTTGCCCCAGCCGCGGAGCTGATAAGGTGCCATCGGTCGCATCCGTTGCACGGTCGAGTAACGCTGTCTGGCCCGTGCCTGTCTCTCAACCTGAATCAGAAAAACCACAATCAGCAGCATGGCGAGCGCAATCTGTGCCGCACCCGCAAGATCGCTGCGAGTCACCCAGGTTGTGTAAACCGCAACGGTCAGCGTCTGTACACCGAGAAACTCGGAGGCGCCAATGTCATTGAGT
>CAZBIN010000083.1:0-11867 GCA_964491995.1 uncultured Orrella sp. | reverse complement strand
CGATATCGTTGTAGTCCGCTTTCAAACTCTCAAAGTTTACGTGGCAATGTGAATCAATAAAAATAGTCATGTAGTGATTTTCTGGGTGGATGATGGCAATGATGTGGCGGTTGTTCTGTCAGCGATCTGTTGCAGGCAGACTTGTGCGAACAGCTTTGAGTTCAGAGGATGGTGCCCGAGGCGTGTTTGCTCGCTAATCCATTGCTGCAGTGCAGTCCAGCCAGCGAGCGACTGCAGTGCGGCCACACGCCTGATCAAGGGTTCCAGGCCAGGGAGATAGCGTGAATTCAGTCCGGCGCTGCATAGACACAAATCGATGCATAGACGCTGCAGATCTGCCAGCCAGAGATGACTAGGCTGCTTGGCCAGTTCCTCGGCAATCCCGGCGGTCTCGGGCGTTCGCTGTTCGACCAGTTGCTTGATCAGATTCTCCAGCCAGTCAGGACATGGTGAAGCCTGTGTTGCGCTGAGCGCCAGTGCTTTTAAGGGCGCGCCGCCTGCCACACAAAGCCATTGATAAGGATCTTTCACACCCTGCGCTTCGAGCCAGGTCGTCGCCTGTTGCGTCCCCGGTGTTTCGAGTTTGACCTTCTGACAACGCGACAGAATCGTCGGCAGCAATCTATCCGGAGTATCAGTTATTAATAAAAACAATGTGTTTGAGGGAGGTTCTTCAAGTGATTTCAGAAGGGCATTTGCACTCTCGAGCATGAGATTTTGCGCAGGATAGAGCAATACGACTCGCCAACCCTGACGGTGCGTTGTTCTGTGATACCAAGGCTCTATCGAGCGAATCTGTTCAACCTTGATAAGGTCTGAAGGTTTGCCTGAATTGTTCGATGCGCTACGCCCGGCGCCTGACCCGCTTGAGTCCAAATCCTCGGGATCTTGATAAAGCCCTTCCTCGAGCGCTTGTGATTCAGGCCTGACACGCATTAGGTCTGGATGGTTGCCCAGGCGAACCCAGAGGCATGCCTGGCACTGGCCGCAAGCCAGATGCTGCCTGGGAGCCTCACATAACAGGCTTGCAGCCAGTGCCAGGCCGTACTGTCGCTTTCCAATTCCCGTGAGTCCGTGAAATAGCCATGCGTGCGCCAGATTCTGCCCGCGTGACAGCCATTGACGGGCAGACTCAACTTGCCAGGGCAGGAACTCCGGCCTCAAGACTGCCCCGCTACTGGTTCATTCTTTCGGTCTCTGGCTTGACTCTTGTACTCGTATTTCGCCAGCAGGTCATCAAGATCTTTCTTTAAATCCACTCGAATGGATTCAATGGACTGACTGGCATCAACGACACAAAAGCGTTCTGGAGCTTGTCTGACCAGATCATGATACCCATCACGCGTTCGTATGAAAAACTCGACATCCTCGCGCTCAAAACGATCCAGACTTCGGGATGTTGTCAGACGCTCGCGGGCAATATCCAGATCGAGGTCAAACAACCAGGTCCGATCCGGTTGGAGATTGGGGTGGACCCATTTCTGCAGTGACTTGACGCGATCGACGCCAAGCAGGCGCCCTGCTCCCTGATAGGCGTAAGTTGCATCGGTAAACCGATCACACACGACCCACTTTCCCTGCGCAATGGCGGGTTCAATCACGGTACGTACGTGCTCGCATCGTGCAGCGAACATCAGCAATGTTTCGGTCTCAAGGTGCATGGGCTCGTTGAGCAATAGATCGCGCAAGCGCTCGCCGATGGCTGTACCACCCGGTTCGCGCGTGAGCAATACAGAGATGTTGTGACTGCGAAGATACTCGGCGACCCACTCAAGATGCGTGCTCTTGCCTGCACCGTCAACACCTTCAAACGTTAGAAACCTGCCGTCCAGCGTCATGTCACTTCCTGCCCAGAATGTATTTGGAAACATTGCGGTTGTGTTCTGGCAGCGTTCTTGCAAACTCACTGCTGCCATCACCTCTGGCCACAAAATAGAAAAAGTCGTGTTTTTCAGGGTTTAGCGCTGCGTTGAGCGATGCTCGGCTGACAGCCGCAATGGGTGTGGGTGGCAACCCGGGACGCGTGTATGTGTTCCATGGTGTGTCGGCCTGAAGGTCGGCACGGCGAATTCGACCCTGATACTGATCGCCCATTCCATAAATCACCGTGGGATCGGTCTGCAGCGGCATACCCACCCGCAGTCTGTTGATAAAAACACCGGCGATTCTCGCCCTCTCGTCATGCCGACCTGTTTCCTTTTCGACGATGGAAGCCAGGATCAACGCCTCGTACGGGTTCTTGAGCGGCAGATCCGGGGCACGGCTTTCCCACGCTTGCGTGAGAACGTCCTGCTGTGCACGGACCGCTCTGGCCAGAATTTCCTCATCCGTTGTGCCGATAGGAAACACATAGGTATCAGGAAAGAGTAAGCCCTCGACGTGATCCCTCTCCAAACCCAGCCGTTTGGCCAGCGCCACCTGGTCGTGCATCGATATCGGGTCAAGCGTCTTGTCGATGTCAGGATGATTGATGATGGCATCGACAATTTGCTGTACGGTCCAACCTTCAATGAAGGCGACCTGACGTTGGGTCACATCGCCACGGGCCATTTTATTCAGCACTTCCCACAAACTCTCGCCCTGACGAATCTGATATCCCCCTGCCTTGATCTGTCGGTCGAGTTCGCTGACTCGTGCCAGCCAGATAAATGACTCACGAGGAATCCTGATACCCGCATTGATCATGCCGTCAGCGATCACGCCAGGACCTGAGCCGCTCTGGACTCGAAGGTCAACGGTCTCGCGGGGCAAAGGCAAGGGCTTGTGGACCCAGTACCAGGCAAATGCAATCATGGATCCTGCAGCGAGAATCCCTAACAGTAATAACCAGAAAATGCTCTTCAAAAGCCATCGCATAAGCGCGTTATCCCACCCGGAATCGATAGCCCGAGTTTAATGGATGCTGGCGTCTTTGGCGCGCGCAGCCGGATCGCTTTATACAAAGCGTCGATGATGCCTTGTTGTGTCTGCGGGATTGATGCATCTGGTTATGCGGGATTGCTATGATCTTTCCTGTGATGTGTTTGTTCTGTGCGTGAAGAGATGCGCTTGAACAAAGTGGTTTTTCTCATGAGAGGCCACAAACTGCATAAGCCAATTAATTTCCGGATACAAGACCGATGTCAACGCAGACCCGTCTGATCAATTTGTACCCTTGCAGTGATTTCGCCTGCTTGCAGATATCTGGCCCAGATGCCAACACCTTTTTGCAGTCACAGTTGACTCAGGACGTGCAGTTGCTCAGTCAGCGACGAGCGGCGCTTGCTGGCTATTGTTCGGCTCAAGGCCGGCTTTTAGCCACCATGCTTTTGACAACGGGTGCGCAACCGCAGCAAGTGATCGCGCTTGTGAAATCTGATCTGATAGAAGGACTGCTAAAGCGTCTGCGGATGTTCGTGTTGCGCAGCAAAGTGGTACTGGAGGTTCGCAATGACTTGAAAGTCTACGGGCTGACCGTGACCGAGAGTGGCAACCACGCCGATGGTCTGCCGATGTCACTACCTGCCGGAGTCTGGGACTCTGGGCGCGAGGGATCATTGCAGGTGATTCGGGCGCCTTCTGCGACCCCTCTGGTGGATCGATACTGGGTCATTGCACCGCAAGACGATGCAGTGACCATCGCCACGGCTGTGCTGCACGATGACGCACAAGCATGGCATGTTCAGGAGATTCTGGCTGGGACGGCGTGGATTCAGGACTCGACCAGAGATCTTTTTATCCCTCAAACCATCAATCTGGATTTGATAGATGGGGTGAGCTTTACCAAAGGGTGCTACCCGGGTCAGGAGGTCGTAGCTCGCACCCATTACAGGGCCAAGGTCAAGCGCCGCATGCATGCTGCCAGAGTGACGCCACATCATGAAAGTATCAAACCGGCCGTGGATTTGTTTGCGGCAGACAACCCACAGGAGCCTTGTGGTCGTGTCATCCAGGTCGCACGTGATGCACAGTCGACCTACCTGCTGTTTGAGGCACCGTTGAGTCAGGTTCAACACTCAGAGTTGCGAGTGCTCGACGGGCAAGGCCCTATTCTTGAGATGCTTGCCCTGCCCTATGCAATCGATTGACAGGACTTGATGGCGTCAGCATCACCTGCGCTTGCTTTAAGTGCCTTCTTTCAAGTACTGCACGCGGTTGCCCTTTGCCTTTCGCCCTCTGCCCTTGTGCAAACAGGTTTCGGTGGTGCTGCATCATGCAATGCGATGCGTTAGGCCTGTGTGACGAGGGCAAGTCAGGTCACGACCAGAGCTGCCCTCGTAATCAACCCATGTGCAAGCTGGGATTCGGCAAAGTCCCCTGAACGGGAAGCCTCACCGAGTCATGACCCCGGCAGAACCTATCTCCCCATCTTGGCCAGCGGATGGGATGGATCGTCAATTTTCAGAGAAAAGTACGGATCACACCAGTCACCAGCCGTTTCTTTAAGAGTGGCTGGTTGCCATTTCGGGTTGCGGTCCTTATCGACCAGAACCGCGCGAATCCCTTCCTGGAAATTACCTCGGGCCGCACATTCAATGGCCACCCCGTATTCCATCCGGAAAATCTCTGCCAGCGACATATGCCTTGCTCGACGCAACAGCATCCATGACAGGCGTGCCGTTGCCGGACAACCTTTCAGGAACGTATGCGCTGCTTTGGCAAGCCAGGGATCCTCGTGTTGAGCCAGATCAGACAGGTTTGCCGCAATACGATCAAGGTCGTAGCCCTGACATACGTGGTCAATCGTCTGGCGATGCTTTTGCAGTGGGCCGGGGACCAGATCAAGCGCCGGCAGTGAATGAATCACATCGGTCACTTGCTGAAAATCCGCCTGCCCCCTGTGCCACTGGGTTGCCTTGAGTGCTTCTATGAGGTCAAGCCATTGGTTCTTCGCTATAGCGTGATCGGCCATCGAGCAGTAAATGGCATCAGAAGCCCCGATCAGCGCACCGGTCAAAGCCATGAACAATCCCGTCTGACCCGGGCAACGTGAAAGAAGCCAGGAGCCTCCGACATCAGGAAACAGACCAATATTGATCTCAGGCATCGCCAGTCGCGAGGTGTCGGTGACGATCCGATGGCTTGCGCCTGCCATCAAACCCATGCCACCACCCATTACGATGCCGTCACCCCAGCACAGGATCGGCTTGGTGTAGGTATGGATCAGATAGTCGAGCTCGTACTCTTCGGAGAAAAAGTCGCATGCATACTGGTTAGCAGCAGCAGGCTGGCCCTTGTGCTCGATCATCTCATGGTAAAGGCCATGAAGATCGCCTCCCGCGCAGAATGCTTTTTCACCGGCACCTTTGAAGATAATGGCCACGACCTCTGGCCGCACTGCCCAGTCTTTAAGTGCTTGGTCCAGTATTCGTGTCATCTCCAGCGATAAACCGTTAAGCGTCTGAGGCCGGTTTAACGTTGCCACACCAATCTGACTGCCATCTTCACATTGCAGCGTTTCCACCAGCAAACTGTCATCCATTGGGTCTATCTCCTCTTAATAGCCTTTCACGGCGATGTTGGGCGCGCCGACGCCTCGACTCTTTGGGATCAAACACCAAAGGACGGTAGATTTCGATACGGTCCTGGTCACTGAGTTGAGTCTCGAGCCCACATCGGTGCCCAAAAATTCCAACACCAGCCTCTTTCCAGTCAATCGCCGGAAACTCTTGCTCGAAACCCGACACCTGGACGGCGTCAGAAACACGTGAGCCCTTTGGCAACTGACAGGTCTTATACCAGATTGTCGAAGTCGACATGGCGTAGCAGACAAAGACTTTCAGCGTATCGGTGTCCATCAGCGGGGACCGTAACAGGCTTCGGCCCGTTTGGTGAACGAGTCGATGAAACTGGATGCGATGCGATTAAAGACAGGACCCACCAGCTTTTCCAGGGTGCGGCTGGAAAACTGATATCTCAACGTAAACAGAACTTTGCAGGCGTCATCAGACAGCGCGATGAACTCCCACTTCCCCTTCAACGCAGAAAAAGGTCCGTCCACCAGATTGAGTTCAATCAGTCGCGGGTACTCGTGATGGTTCTGCGTGGTGAACGTCTGCCGAATGCCCGCCAGCGCAATCGTCACAGACGCGCGCATACCTTGGCTGTCTTGCTCATGAATCTGGCTACCACCGCACCAAGGCATGAACTCGGGATACTTGTCCACGCCCGCCACCAGGTCGAACATTTGCGCATCGCTGAAAGGAACCAGTACTGAACGCTCGATAGAATGCATCACATTTCACAAATGGCTAGAATGGGAAGAGTTTAACGTTTCACCAAAAATTCCACATATGAGCATCATTGAGAACCGCAAGGCGTTTCACGACTACTTCATCGAGGAGCGATTTGAAGCTGGCATGGTGCTCCAAGGCTGGGAGGTCAAGGCCATCCGGGAGGGGCGTGCCCAGATCAAGGAAAGCTATGTTGTAATCATTGAGGGTGAGTTATGGCTTCTCGGAATGCACATCACCCTGATGCCACAAGAACCCGCAAGCTGTTGCTCAAAGCTGAAGAGATCAGCAAGCTGATTGGTAAAGTCGAACAACGTGGTTATGCCTTGGTGCCGATCAACCTTCATTACAAGAACGGGCGGGTGAAGCTCGATTTTGGACTTGGACGGGGCAAGAAGCAACACGACAAGCGGGATTCCGAGCGTGACAAAGATTGGGCGCGTGAACGCGAGCGGGTCATGAAGCACGACACTCGCAAGAAACCCAGTGCGGACTGATCAGTCAGATCAAGCGCAGAAAGGAACGACGCAAAAAGTCAACCCGTTTCAACAGTCATCATGTTGAAACGGGTTGAATTCATTTCAGGCCAAAACGCATTCGCCCGCAGTTCTTGATGGCTGACTCTTACTTGCTTGCCAACCCCTTCCAGGTTTCAACCACCGTGTCCGGGTTCAGAGAAATCGAAAGGATGCCCTCATCACGCAGCCACTGCGCAAAATCTGCATGATCGCTGGGACCCTGTCCACAAATGCCGACGTACTTGCCAGCCTTCAGGCACGCCTGAATGGCGCGACGAAGCATGAACTTGACAGCGTCGTCACGCTCATCAAAATCCGAGGCCAGCAGTTCCATGCCAGAGTCGCGATCCAGGCCGAGCGTGAGCTGTGTCATGTCATTGGATCCAATCGAGAATCCGTCGAAGTACTCCAGAAACTCATCGGCCAGAATGGCATTTGATGGTACTTCGCACATCATGATGAGGCGCAAACCGTTGCTGCCCCGCGAGAGCCCGTTCTCCGCCAGGAGCTCGGTCACGCGTCTGGCCTGCTTAACCGTACGCACAAATGGCACCATGATTTCCATGTTTGTCAGGCCCATCTCGTTGCGAACCTTCCGAATGGCTTCGCACTCCATACGAAAGCACTCGGCGAAATCCTCGGCCAGATAGCGTGAAGCCCCCCTGAAACCAAGCATTGGATTTTCTTCTTCAGGTTCGTAACGTGATCCACCGACCAGCTTGCGGTACTCGTTGCTCTTGAAATCCGACAGACGAACGATGACTGGCTTGGGTGCGAATGCGCCGGCAATGGTTGCCATGCCCTCGGCCAGCTTGTCGACGAAGAACGCGCGTGGGCTTGCATGACCGCGGGCAGCCGACTCGACCGCCAGTTTGAGCTCAGGATCCACGTTTGGATAGTCCAGCACAGCCTTGGGGTGAATGCCAATATTGTTGTTGATAATGAACTCGAGGCGAGCCAGGCCGACACCCTCGTTTGGAATCTGTGCAAAGTCAAATGCCAGCTGAGGATTGCCGACGTTCATCATGATCTTGACATCGATGGCAGGCATTTCACCACGACGGATTTCTTCTACTTCGGTTTCGATCAGACCGTCATAGATACGTCCTTCATCGCCTTCAGCGCACGACACCGTCACCGACTGACCATCTTTGAGCAGATCGGTGGCGTTGGCACAACCCACAACCGCAGGAATGCCCAGTTCCCGGGCGATGATGGCAGCATGGCAGGTGCGCCCGCCACGATTGGTGACAATGGCAGCGGCTCGTTTCATCACAGGCTCCCAGTTGGGGTCTGTCATGTCCGTCACCAGCACATCGCCAGCCTGCACTTTGTCCATTTCGGAGACGTCAGCGACCACGCGTACCTTGCCTGCCCCGATCTTTTGACCGATGGCTCGCCCAGTCACAATCACATCCCCAGTCGCTTTCAGGCGATACCGAAGTTGCACGTCATGCTGAGTCTGCTGTGATTTGACTGTTTCGGGACGTGCCTGAAGAATATAGATCTTTCCATCAAGCCCATCGCGTCCCCACTCGATGTCCATGGGACGCTGGTAGTGTTTCTCAATAATGACAGCGTAGCGCGCCAGTTCGATAATTTCGGCGTCACTGAGCGAGTAGCGGTTGCGTTCTGAGACAGGAACATCGACCGTACGCACGGCATGACCACTGCTGCGATCAGCATCAAACTCCATCTTGATTAGCTTGGAGCCGATGCGTCGACTCACGATGGGATAATTGCCTTTTTCAAGTGCGGGCTTGTAGACATAAAACTCGTCCGGATTGACAGCGCCCTGGACCACGGTTTCACCGAGACCATAGGAGGAGGTGATAAAGACAACCTCTGGAAATCCAGATTCTGTATCAATGGTAAACATCACGCCAGCGCTGCCGCAGTCGGATCGAACCATTCGCTGTATCCCGGCCGACAGCGCGACCTCAGCGTGCGCAAAACCCTTGTGCACACGATAGGAGATTGCACGATCGTTGTACAGGGACGCAAATACATGACGAATCTTGTCAATCACGTCGTCAATACCGACAACGTTCAGGAAAGTTTCCTGCTGGCCAGCAAACGATGCATCCGGAAGATCTTCAGCTGTTGCTGATGAACGAACGGCAAACGAGCCTTTACCGTCCTTGTCCAGTTCGGCAAAGGCGGCACGGATCTGCTCGTCGAGCTGTTTTGGAAGCGGCGCCTGCACAATCCATTGACGGATCTGTGACCCCGCCTCAGCCAGAGCACGAACGTCGTCCGCATCCAGTGTGGAAAGACGTTGCGCGATTTTATGGTCCAGACCCGTCTGTGCCAGAAAATCCCGGAATGCCTGTGCAGTGGTTGCAAAACCGCCGGGCACCCTGACACCTGCGCCTGAGAGCTGGCTGATCATCTCACCCAGAGAAGCGTTCTTACCTCCGACAGAATCAACATCCGTCATGCGGAGTTGATCAAACGAAACAACATATGACATGGAGTCACCTTTTTACAATGGATAGAAAGCGAGTTTGGTCAGTGCAGCCACGCGTGTCGCGCTACACTGACCAAACTGGCCTTGGCCAGTCCAGGCAGGTGAGTCATTCCTTTAATGGGAACTCTCCAGAATTTGTGCAGTGCATTGTACTACCCAGAACGCAGGATTCATGGAACTTATATCGTGAGCAACAAACCGATCAAGCGGACCGTTTTCATCATCTCTGATGGTACCGGGATCACCGCAGAAACCTTCAGCCATTCCGTTCTTTCCCAATTCGATTCTGTGGAGTTCAAGCAGGTTCGGGTACCATTTGTTGACACGTCAGAGAAGGTCGAAGACGCTGTGCGCCGTATCAACGAAATGGCAGACAAAGAGGGTGTGCAGCCGATAGCGTTCACAACCCTGGTCGACACTCAACTCTCGGCACGCGTTAAAACTGCCAACGCGATGTTTCTGGATCTTTTTGCCGGATTTGTGGAGCCGCTCGAGCAAAATCTCGGTATCAAGTCCACTCACTCCATCGGAAAATCTCACATGGGCGGGTCCTCCACCCAGTATAGAAACCGGATTGACGCGATTAACTACAGCCTGGCTCATGACGATGGTCAGTTTGTCAGAGATCTGGCCCAAGCCGATGTGATTCTCGTGGGCGTGTCGCGTTGCGGCAAGACCCCGACGAGTCTTTATCTGGCGATGCAATATGGCATCAAAGCTGCCAATTTCCCGCTGATTCCCGAAGACTTCGAAAGAGGCGCGCTGCCCTCGACTCTGCACCCTTTCAGAAAGCGGCTGTTTGGCCTGACCATACAACCGGAGCGCCTGGCCGAGGTCAGAAATGAACGGCGTCCGGGAAGTCAGTATGCATCACTCGAGCAATGCCGGTATGAGGTTATTCAGGCGGAACGACTGATGCGAATCGAAAGCATTCCTTCGCTATCGACGACGACCAAGTCCATTGAGGAGATTTCGACGACCGTACTGCAGGAAATCAGCGTGGACCGGCCGATGGTTTACTAAGCAAACGCAAGTGCATCACATCATGCAAATCTTCTGAGGTGGCGCTTAAGTCCTTGATCTTGCTGGCATTCGTCATGACAGCCATTGCACCGTTGACTTGACCGCTGCCAGCCGGGATGACGCCGCTCATCCCGCGTGTTGTCGTCGTTGCTCGAAAAGGCAAAGCGCGGCTGCGGTGGCGACATTCAAGGATTCGACATACCTCACATCGTGATCGATGCGCAGACGCTGGTCAGCGAGCGCTAGAAGCCCGGCTGAAACACCCTGCCCTTCATGGCCAAACACCCAGATTGCATGCCGTGGCAGATGTGTCTGGTACAACGCAGTGCTTTGCTCTAAGGTCGTCGCGATGACGGGAAGTCTCGGACTTTGCTTGCGGTATTGTGCCAGCCACCCGGAAATGTCGCCGACTTCATGAATCTCCAGGCCTGAGTGTGCACCTTGTGCACTTCGGAGCACTTTGGGCGACCAGCATGCCGCAGTACCTGCAGACGCAATCACCGTACTCACGCCTGCGGCTGCACAGATGCGCAGGATGGTCCCGACATTTCCGGGATCCTGAACGCCATCGAGTACAACCACGTTGTCCACGAAAGAATCTGGCAGTCTCCGGACTGGCATATCCACAATCAAAATCACGCCTTGATGACTTTTGACTTCGGACAATTGCTCAAAGAGTCCTCGTGCCAAAATCACCCACCGGTCATCCTCGACATTTTTACAAATGGCGCGGATCTCCGGATCGCAAAAACTCGCCTCATCAATGATCAGCCAGTGAACCGGCCGATCATTCTGCAACCAGGCCTGACATAAATGGGGGCCCTCAAGCCAGACCATATGACCCGCCCTGCCCGCACGGCTGCGCTCCTTGACCCATTGACGAAATAGCGGATTGGCGCGGGACTGGATTTGTTTCACCGCAAGGTCCCTTTAAGTAACTTGCGTACAGGAGCAAAACTGCGTCTGTGGAAAGGTGTGGGTCCCAGTAGCTGAAGCCTGTCCATATGCAGTTGCGTCCCATAGCCTTTGTGCTGATCGAACCCATAGTCAGGGTAGCGCTCGTGCAGGATCATCACTGAAGCATCTCTGGACGTTTTGGCGAGGATCGAGGCAGCCGATATTGCCATCACGGTTGCATCGCCTTTAATCACGGTTTGGGAGGGTACCATCAGCTGGGGAGCACGGTTGCCATCAATCTGGACTAGTGAAAGCGGAAGATGGATCTGCACGACAGCCCTTTGCATGGCAAGCATGGTGGCCTGCAAAATATTAAGCGAGTCAATTTCCTCGACACTGGCACTCGCAACGGCCCAAGCCAGACTGTCTGACCGGATCTGCTGCGCCAACGCCTCGCGCCGTCTGGCAGACAACTTTTTGGAGTCAGCCAGACCTACGATAGGTTTCTCCGGATTGAGTACAACAGCAGCAGCAAAAACGTCTCCGGCCAAGGGACCACGGCCGGCTTCGTCCACACCGGCCACGAAACCAAATTCAGGGATACCTTCTGATTCGCTCATTTGTTTATGAAGCTGGGACAACGGGTGGGTTCTGCAGTATCTCGTAGATCGCTTCACTGGCGCGCTGCGCGGTGTTACAGCGCAGAGTCTTGTGCAATGCCTCAAACTGCTGTTGAATATGACGCTT
>CAZBIN010000082.1:10429-11927 GCA_964491995.1 uncultured Orrella sp. | reverse complement strand
AGGCCGGCTCTATCTGGCGCGAGTGGCTGGCAGCGCCTCTTTTGATCCTGGGGGTGTTGTCTCTGTCCGCGTGTGACAAGCCTGCAGCGACTGCGATTCCCGCCGCTCGCGTGACATGGGCCAATCCTGTGGCGCAGCAGGTGCAGGATTACGCCACATTTGATGCCACGGCACAGGCGATGAATACCGTCAACCTGGAGGCCAGGGTGCCGGGCTATCTGACCCAGATCCTCTATCAGGACGGGGCGCAAGTTAGCAAGGGTGATCTGCTGTTTGTAATCGAGCAGGATCAGTATAAGGAGCAGGTGGCTCTCAATCAGGCAATCTATGACGAGGCGAAGATTGAGTTTGATCGCCAAAGCACTTTGCTTGCTCAAAAGGCCACCTCGCAGGCCTCGGTGGATCGTGCCCGCTCGCAGTTGCAGCAAGCGCAGGCGAGTCTGGCTCTGGCAAATATCAATCTGGGGTACACAGAGGTGAGAGCGCCGTTTGACGGTGTGGTGAGCCGGCATCTGATCGATGCTGGAAATTATCTGGGTTCCAGTCCTCAAGGCATCAAGCTTGCAGAGATTCGCCAGATAAGGCCTGTCTATCTGTACTTCTCCATGAATGAAATGGAGTTGCTCACTTATTTGAGGCGTAACCGTGATGGTGTTAAAGCAGCAGAGTTGGTGGGTAAGCTGCCGGTTTACGCGCAATTGCAGGGCGAAAGTGGCTTTGCACATGCGGGTGTGCTTGATTACGTTGCGAGCAACCTGGATGTTCAGACCGGTGCTTTGCAGCTTCGTGGAATTTTCGAGAATAAGGTTAACCCGATCGTTCCAGGTGTGTACGCGCGCGTTCTGATTAATTACGGGCCGGTGCGTAATGCCTTGCTGGTGCCATTTGAGGCGGTCCAGCGTGACCAACAGGGTGCGTATCTGCTGTTGGTCGGAGATGACAACAAAGTGCAAAGACGTGAGGTGACGCTCGGTCAGCGGTTCTCGGCTCTGGTGGAGGTTGCCAAGGGACTGGGTCCACAAGATAAAGTGATCACCAATGGTTTTGTGACACTGAGTGTCGGACAGAACGTGCAGCCTGAGCAAGGCAAGATCGAGCCGGCAAAGTTGCCGGGCCATGGCTCAGCGGGCTGATTGGCCGCGCTGACTGAAATTCTGACGGAATCCTGAGCCATGCTATCGAAATTATTTATCGAGCGCCCGATCCTGAGTAACGTGATCGGCATCATCATCGTTCTGATCGGTGCGGTTTCAATTTTCGGATTGCCGGTTGCCCAGTATCCCCAGATGACTCCGCCCACTATTCAGGTCACAACAACCTGGCCGGGTGCGAGTGCCAAGCTTATTCAGCAACTGGTTGGCAGCAATATCGAGAATCAGGTCAACGGTGTTGATGGCATGCTTTACATGCAGTCTTATTCGACAGACGCCGGGACATACGTGCTCACGGTCACCTTTGAGGTCGGTACGGATCCTGACATGGCACAGGTCAACGTCCA
>CAZBIN010000082.1:4016-10419 GCA_964491995.1 uncultured Orrella sp. | reverse complement strand
CAGGGTTGCTATTGCCTTGCCCATGTTGCCTCAGGCAGTCCAGCAGCTGGGCGTGACCACTAAAACCCAGTCAACTGCAATTTTGATGTTTGTGACGGTGACGTCTAAAGACAATAGCAGGGATGCTTTATTCTTAAGTAATTTTGCCAACTTGCAAATGCAGGAGCGTCTGGCCCGCATTCCCGGAGTTGCTGCTGCGAACGTGTTTGGTGTTGGTAATTACAGTATGAGGGTCTGGCTCAATCCGGCGCTGATGAAGGAGCGTTCGCTCACGCCAGACCAGGTTATGCAGGCCATCAACAAACAGAACGTACTGCTTTCTGCGGGTCAGATTGGTGCGCCACCTGTGCCTGCGGGCCAGGCTTTTCAGTTCACCTTGAACGTCGCCAGTGCGATGGATACACCAGAGCAGTTTGGCGAGATTGTCCTCAAGGCGGACAGCAATGGCGAGCTCACACGTCTGAAAGATGTCGCGCGCATTGAGATGGGCAGTCAGAACTACAACCAGTTTTTTCAGCTCAACGACAAGCCTGCGGGTGGTATCGCAATCTACCAGCAACCTGAAGCTAATGCACTGGCCGTTTCTGAAGCTGTGCGTGCCGAAATGAGCAAGATCGCCAGAACCTTTCCGGCCGATATGCAGTGGGATGTGCCGTTTGACACCACTGTGTTTGTGAAAGCATCGATCGACGAGGTCTACAAGACTTTGTATGAGGCTGGTTTGCTGGTGTTACTGGTGATTATGGTGTTTTTGCAAAACTGGCGTATCACACTGGTGCCAGCAATCACGATCCCAGTCACTATCATCGGTGCATTCGCCGGCATGGCTGCACTGGGGTTTTCCATCAATCTACTTACACTTTTTGCGATTGTTGTGGTGATTGGTATTGTGGTCGATGACTCTATTGTGGTTGTCGAGGGCGTTGCCAAAAAGGTTGAGCAAGGCATGCGTCCGAAGCGTGCTGCAATTGAAGCCATGCGGGAGTTGATGGGACCGATCATCGGTATCACGCTGGTGCTGATGGCGGTATTTCTACCGGCGGCCTTTATCTCGGGGATCACCGGGCAGATGTATCGGCAGTTTGCGCTGGTGATTGCAATCACGGCACTGCTCTCGGGCATTTGTGCGATCAGTCTCAGTCCAGCCCAGGCAGGCGAGTTCATCAAGCCCCTCAAGAAAGGCCAGATACCCAAACCCAAGGGCCGCTTTGCAGCAGGATTTGATCGGGGATTCGAGGCCATTGCCAGCCGGTATGGTCGCATGATGCAGTTGCTGATGAAGCACAGCAACACCACAGCGATTGTTGGTCTGATCATTATTGGTGCTTCGGTCTATGGCTTGGCGAGGATTCCGACAGGGTTTATTCCGAATGAAGACCAGGGGTTTCTGATTACAACGGTCCAGTTGCCGCGAGCCGCATCGCTCGAACGTACCAACAAAGCCATGAACGAGGTGCGGGAGGTGATAGCCAACGTGCCAGGTGTGCAGGATATTGTGGTGATTGGTGGCATCAGCGTGCTGGACAATAGTTCGCCGTCGGCCAGCGCTGGCGCGATGTACGTCATTCTTAAACCCTGGGAAGAGCGTGGTAAAGCGAAGGGCGAGGACCTGCGTTCAATCTACGGCAATATGTCAAAAGCGCTTTCTCAGGTGCAGAGCGCTAATGCGCGAGTTGTGCTGCCGCCAGCCATTCCTGGATTGGGAATGTCAGGTGGCTTCAACATGCAGATTGTCTTGACTGACGGTAGCAACAGTTTTGAAAAGCTACAGGCAGCAACCAATGAGTTTGTTGCAGCCGCGAACAAGTTGCCGGAAGTGATGGTGGCTTTCACCACGTTTGACAACAACATTCCTCAACTCGAAATCAGTTTCAACCCGGCACGTGCTGAAACGCTCGGCGTGAACATAGGGGATGCCTATGACGTTCTCAGAGCTTATCTGGGCTCATCGTACGTGAACCAGTTTTTTAAATTCGGTCAGACTTATCAGGTTTATGTTCAGGCGGACGGAGAGTTTCGCGCTGATATGAATCATGTGCAGAGACTGTATGTGAGGAGCCGGGATGGAAGCATGGTGCCCATGGGGTCATTTATCGAGATCAAGGAGACGCTGGGACCAGCAATTGTGTCCCAGTACAACCTGTTTCCTACCGCGTCAGTGAACGGCGCTGCCGCGCCCGGTGTGAGTTCAGGACAGGTGCTCGCAGCACTCAATCAACTGGCCAATGAGATGCTGCCCCAGGGCACCAGTTTTCAGTGGACAGCGATGTCATACCAGGAGCGGCTTGTTGGAAATACCCAGATCATTGTTTTCGCACTCTCTATTTTGCTGGTGTATCTTGTGCTGGCAGGACAATACGAGTCGTGGGCCGCACCCCTTGCCGTTCTGAGTGCAGTACCCCTTGCGCTCTCTGGAATTGTGATTGCGCTCACGGCCATTGGTCTTGACAATAATATCTATGTCCAAATTGGCCTGGTGCTCATGATTGCGCTATCGGCAAAGAATGCGATTCTGATTGTCGAAGTGGCGCTCGAGGCCCGAAAGGCTGGGATGGGTCTGGCTGAGTCTGCACTTCATGCCTCTCATGAGCGGTTCAGGCCAATTGTCATGACATCGATTGCATTCATTCTCGGCGTGGTTCCGCTGCTGACGGCTTCAGGTGCAGGTGCTGCCTCCCGATTTTCGATTGGCATCACTGTTTTTAGCGGCATGATTGCTTCCACGACCTTGGCGGTGGCTATCGTGCCAGTGTTTTACGTCAAAATCATGGGCTTGCTAGGAAGTAAGCCTGTCACTGAAGACGAAGATGATGACGATCAGGCAGAGTCGCGCACCGAAGGTCAGGTCCGGATCTAATGGTATGACGATCGCTCATCCTGCGCGACAGACCCATCTTCCCGAGTGAATCAGGACCAGAGCGTGAGGTTTTTTCCAAACGCAGCCCAGGGTCGTCACACTGCGTGATCACGGCGGTGAAGGATCTCTGCGAGACAGTCGGATGTTGACCAGACTTCATCTTGGCGTCGAACTTGCTTCTGTCAGAGCGCCTGATCTCGAGCAGGAGGCACTGCGAGACCAGTTCGTGCCTGTTCAGACGGCATTGCACTGCAAAGACGGCATCACCGCACGGCCGGCCTGGATCGAGACGATCCTCGAGGTCGATCTCGTTGATCTGACTTCGTTTGCAACGGCCCCACAGGGGCTGTCGTTTCCGGGACGGATGCCATCTGAGCACGGATCAGGTTCAAGGCAACTGCCAGGGGGGTATCGTACGGTGCTTGTCTTTCAAACGTAGACCCAGCCGTGTCACACGCAGCCTGAGAGCAGGCTATTTGCGGACGACTTCGCGGCGCTATACGTCATTTCGTTGCAGTCGATTTTCCATGTGTACCCAGTCCACAATGTCCGGGTTCGGCACGTAGCCCGAAACCAGTTCCTGCAAAAGACGACGAACAATCCCGACTTGGTTGTTGTCGACTGCGTTCTCAATTTCACGGAGTTTGACTTCGAGTGCGTCCCATTCCATGAATTCTTCGTGGGCGCGCATGATTTTGGGATGGTTGGTGCCCTGTGGGTTGTCTCCAATCAGCAATTCTTCGTAGAGCTTCTCTCCTGGTCGCAGGCCCGCGATTTCAATTTCGATGTCACCATCGCGGTTGTTGCTATCACGCACCGTCAGGCCTGAAAGTTCTATCATTCTCCGGGCCAGATCCATGATGCGCACCGGCTCTCCCATATCGAGAACAAACACATCCCCACCTTTGGACATGGCACCGGCCTGGATCACCAGTTGTGCTGCCTCCGGGATGGTCATGAAATAACGTGTCATCTCCGAATGGGTGACCGTCACGGGCCCACCTTCCTTGATCTGCTGTCGAAATTTGGGTACCACCGAACCAGATGAACCTAGTACGTTGCCAAATCGGACCATGGTGAATCGAGTCGAGTGAGGCGCTGCACTGCAACGTTTGGCCAGTGCCTGCAGGACCATTTCTGCCAGACGCTTGCTTGCGCCCATGATGTTGGTCGGCCGAACGGCTTTGTCAGTGCTCACCAAGACAAAGTCTGAGACGTTGTAGTTAATGGCCAGCTCGGCAACCACCCGTGTGCCAAAGACATTGTTCTTGATGCCTTCAGCAGGATTATGCTCAACCAGAGGGACGTGCTTGTAAGCGGCAGCATGATAGATTGTTTGAGGCACCCATGTTGCAATGACCTCTTTCATTCGATCAGCGTCACGCACGGATCCTAGTAAGGGAATGACGGGTGAGCCTTTTGTTGTGTCGTGTTCAAGATCCTGCGATGACCCGCTTTCTGTGTGATGCTTTTGCCAGTATTCTTCGAGCTCCGCATGAATGGCGTAAAGCGCATATTCACTCGACTCAACCAGTAGAAGCCTGTGCGGATTGATTTTAAGAATCTGCCGACAGATCTCGCTGCCAATAGACCCGCCAGCGCCTGTCACCATAACCGTCTTGCCTGTGACATTTCGCGCCAGCAGGATCGTGTTTGGTGCGACCGCATCGCGCCCCAGAAGATCGTCAATATCAAGCTCGTGCAAATCACTGACTGAAACCTTCCCCTGTGCCAGATCGCTGACGCTTGGCAGGGTGTGCACGGCAACTTTCGCCTCTCTGATATTGCCCAGAATTATGTTTCGCCGTGTTCTGTTGACAGTAGGAAGAGCGAGCAGAACACTGCTTATCTCCTTGTCTTCAACGATTGAGGCTAAATGTCTGGGGTTGTAGATGACGAGGCCATTCAAGACCTGTCTGTGCAGGCGTTCATCGTCATCCAGAAAACCGACCACCTGCATATCCGGGCTGTTGTGCATAGCAGCTGCCAACTGCCTGCCGGCGGATCCTGCACCGTAAATCAGAACTTTGGGGCGAGTCGTGTATTTAATCAGGGACCGATACATTCCGCCAAGCCAGAAACTCACCACGGCGCGTGATGCCCCGACTGCCAGTAAAAGCAAAATGGGCTGCATGATGCCAACCGAGCGCGGAATCCCCTGAATGCCAATGACCGTGATCGCGACGCAATATAGCAGCCCATAGACCGCCATGGCACGAATTACCGTGTGCGCGGCAGCAAGCTCCGAGTAGCGAAAGATGACCCGGTAAAGACCGTAGTATGCAAATATCGGCAGTGCCAGACCCAGAGAAATCAACGCGGCAAGATCCGCCTTCCAGTACTCGTCGGAGTACATGGCAACCCAGTAGTCCAGTCTCAGATAGAAGGCGACCCACACCGACAGTATGCACAGACTCGCATCAACTGCGCCCGCCACGAGGCGCTTGGCGACGCGCGGCATCGCCAGCACAGGCTCAGCAATGGAAGTTAAGCGGTTGAATTTCAAACGTTTGAATTTCATGTCTGGGTACGGTTAGTGAGCAACGCCCTTGCGGCGAATAGCCT
Source organism: uncultured Orrella sp. (assembly GCA_964491995.1). Classification (GTDB taxonomy): domain Bacteria; phylum Pseudomonadota; class Gammaproteobacteria; order Burkholderiales; family Burkholderiaceae_B; genus Algicoccus. Next base: position 4,997 of record CAZBIN010000082.1, on the reverse strand, counting down.
GAAGCAGTGTCGTCCATAGTATCTTGATATCGAGGGTCAGGCTGCGCCTCTCGAGATACTCGGCGTCGAAGGTAACTTTTTCTGCAAGATCCAGCTCATCTCGGCCATTGATTTGCGCCCAGCCAGTCAGTCCAGGCAGCAGTATGTGCACACCTTTCTCGGTGCGCATCTGGATCAGGTCGTCCTGGTTATAGAGCGCCGGTCGTGGACCCACAAAACTCATGTCGCCTTTGAGAATGTTCCAGAGCTGTGGCAGTTCGTCAAGACTCGAGCGGCGCAGGAACGATCCCAAGGGTGTGATGTAAGCATCGGCCTGGGTCAGCAGGTGGGTTGCAACCACAGGAGCGTCGGTGCGCATACTTCGAAATTTCGGCATCCGGAAAACCCTGTTGCCCGAGCCAATTCTGTTGCTCCAGTATAGGGCTGGACCCGGGGAGGTTAGTCTTACCAGAAGACCAATGATCAGCATCGGGAGGAACAAAACGATTGTCGCGCAAAGTGCAAGGGTGATGTCCAGCAAGCGCTTGGATAGTCTGATCGGCTTGACAGAGGGAAAGGAAGTATCTGTTGATTTCACGGATGTATCGTTTTATATATTTAGTAGAAAGCCTCAGGCCACATCCATACTTATAAAAATCACTTCAAAAATAATCTTGACCGATGTTGCTGGGGTTGACTGTGACTCTCTGTAGAATTCTTTGGCTGTATTTCGCATCGAGAACTTATGCATTTAGAGCATATGCAATTACAGCGCATGGCAGACGAAACTGGAAATGAAGAGTTTCTTGCGAAACCCGATTGCCTTGCAGTCAGTGCTCTTACCTGTATCCCGGTTTTATTGCCCAGGTGCTGTTAATTTGCCAGTTCTGGCGAAGGGCCTCAAGTCTACTCGTGATGTGTGCTGTAAGCAAGATTTGACAGGGCGTTGAAGACCGTTGATACGGGTCTGCAATCAATCGATTACCGGCTGGATGACTGCTC
>CAZBIN010000082.1:3494-4004 GCA_964491995.1 uncultured Orrella sp. | reverse complement strand
AACTTTAAGCAAGAGCTTTTTATGGTTAAGATCAGAGATGCCCTGCTTAATCGAAAAAGAGCCTCCAGATCATAGGCTGAGGGGGTCTGTGCCTGCGTCAATCGATTGGTTTTTGTGGGTTTGGCGATTGCTTTTCAGGCGTTTTGCAGGTCTATCGATCGGGTTGGTGAATCAGTGAGTATGGATGCATTCCGAGTGTTGATTGTCTGCACAGCCAATGTCTGTCGAAGTCCCGCCGCACAGCGGTTTCTTCAACGGTCGCTGCTTCCTTATGGCGCGGTGGTTGAATCGGCTGGTACGATGGCGATTGACGGAAACGCAGCGGACGAGACGATTTCCCGACTGATGCTTGAAAGGGGCTATGACGATATCCAGCAACACCGTTCACGCACCTTGATGCCGTCTCATACCCACAAGTATCATTTGATTCTGTGCATGGAGAAGGAACATCTGGCACGGGTGCAATCCTTGAATCCGTCGGTTCTTGGAAGGTCGAAACTGATGGGTCAC